>CAMPJF010000055.1 GCA_946886725.1 uncultured Candidatus Saccharibacteria bacterium
AAGTATGTCAGCTGACACGCAAGCACATGCGCGTCGTCAGGTGGGAAGACGGGCGCTAGGAAGGGTATATGAGGATGGTGATGCGTATAGTGATCTAGGGGGCGGCCTACGACCCTATCGCCCTGTAGACGAAGAGGTTATTTATCCGACTGGGCGGACAGAGACTATTTTGTTTGCCGATAGTCGCCAGCGTGAATTGGTCGATCCTCGGCACGCCGAGATTCTGCGTGCGTATGAGCTATCGCTTGATCAATTATCGTCATCGCAGTTTCATCAGTTGTCTTTAAAAGATCAACTGCGCGTCGCCGTAGCTGGACACGATGTTATTGCTACGACCGAAAGTCGTGCGCGCGTACTGCAGACCGACGGCAATTACGCTCATCCGGCCTTTCAGCATTACGGATTTGAATCTCAGGCAGAAGCCAGTCAATATGCTAACGAGCTTATCATATTGCAACATGATCTTATGACGCGGGACGTGGTTAACGATATTGAGCTTACCTACCGTGCTTTAAAGTCGAAAAGCCGCCCTGCGACAATGGCTGCGCTAAAAAAGCAGACTCGTGATTTGACAATATCAATTAACGACGACGGAAAAGTTACTCTAGCAAACAAAGCATCCGCAAAATAGTGTCACCATTCGGGTATAATAGGGTTGATGGACGAATTGCCTGAAGGGGAAATACTAGCAACAGAGCAGGCTGAATCTCAGCCCGTCGCTGAAAAACGCCAACTGCCTGTATGGAGGTGGTTGGTTGCCGTGTTTGCCGTTACTGGAGTGTGTGCTTATCTCGTGACGAGTGGATGGGGTGGGTATGTTGCTGCGTATGTACGATGTGGGGTGCGTCAGCCGATTATCGCCAGTACAATCGATAATGCCAAAATTTACTACACCTCAGATCATCGGCGTTATTCAGTGCCTGGAGAGGGCGTGTCATTTAGTGGCTACTATTGTGACGAGCCCCAGGCGAAGGCAGCAGGCTTTTTACGAGCTGGGCCATAATTCAGCGCCAATAAAATATGCCCACCCGAAGGTGAGCGTATTTTATTGGTGGGGCTGGATGGAATCGAACCATCTACCAAGTGGTTATGAGCCGCCTGCTCTAACCGATGAGCTACAGCCCCGTACCTAGTATGCGATTATACCGTACTATGATCTGTTGCGCTAGCGTCAGTAGCTTGCGTGTATAGCGCCGAATCACTCCCTAGGCTATAATAAGCGGTAGCATAATGAACAAAATAAACATCCGCCGCGTCTACTATCACATTCGTCATCGCTATATGACGATGAATAATATTGTTATCGCAGTCGCGTTTTTTATTGGCCTCAGTTGGGTATGGGGGTCAATCGGTATGATGCAACGAAATTACGCCCTGCAAAAGGAAGTCGATACCAAGACACGTAATTTGAAGCTGACCGAACTAGAGACGCAAAATCTGAAATACGAGCAGCGATACTATCAAAGTAGCGAGTATCAGGAGCTAGAGGTGCGAAAACGCCTTGGACTCGCCAATCCCGGCGAGCACGTGCTAATTTTACCTCCCAACACGCCACAGGCAAAGTCTGCTGATGTTTCTGTGGCGGATAGGCCTACTCGTACGGTCGAGCCGACGAGCGACTTTCAGCAGTGGATGAATTTTTTGTTCGGCGGCAACCATCGCAGTTTGCAATAACCAGACTCATCTGTTAGACTAGAATATGTATCGCGGGGTGGAGCAGCCCGGTCAGCTCGTGTGGCTCATAACCACAAGGTCGCAGGTTCAAATCCTGCCCCCGCAACCAAGAAAAAAGTCTTAGCATCTGCTAGGACTTTTTTCTTTGGCTTTGAAGGGGGGGCTTGCTTTTGCCAATATTCCTGCCCCCGCAACCAGGAAAGCGCACACATGAAAGTACGGGCGTTTTTTGTGTCATGCATCTATTGACGACGGAGTTTTTTGACGGCGAGCAAAATTATTGCGGTGAGCGCGCTGAGTGCGACAATCGAAGCGATAATTATCCAGAAAGGGTCGGTTCCTGCGATCGCTTGCTCGGATTGAGAATCGGTCGCAGACGGGTCGCTAGAGGGTTGAGTGGTTGTTGTGCGCGGCTGTTCGCCAGTTGATGTAGCGGGTTGATCTTCTGGTAGGGTGGTTTGCTCAGCGGCGACTGGGGCGGTTGAACTAGATTTAGCTGGTAAATCGGTGCCTGTGGGTGCATTAGTCGCGGGGGGCTCGTTGTAGCTTCCGCTGCCGTATGAGCCTTCGCTATATGTCTCGGCAAAGGATAGGAGAAGGGTTTTTAGTATAAAAAACGAATCAAGGTTATGCATCGCTGCCACTTTCCAAGCTATTGCGCCTAAGCGTAATAAGTATTATCATAATCATAGTTAACTTGATATAGGGGAAAAAATCAACATGTTCGGACTAGGAACACCTGAATTGATCATCATCTTAGTAATTATTGTGGTGCTCTTTGGCTCGTCGCAAATTCCAAAGCTTGCTCGTAGCATCGGCAAAGCTCGCCGTGAACTGAAAGAAGGCCTTGAAGACGAAGGCGACGACGCGAAAAAGAAAGCGTAGTCCATGTCAGGTGGGCGCCATCACGATGATGATCGCCATATGACACTGCGCGAGCATGTTCAAGAATTGTCACGACGATTTTTGCTACTGGTGTCGATATTGCTGGTTACCTCTAGTCTAGTGTATGTGTACCGATCAAGCGTTATTCCTGTACTCTTGCAGCCGCTGAACGCGACATTCGGTGATCAAAAGCTAATGTATCTTAACCCAGCGGGTGGGTTTAACTTTATTTTCCTTATTAGTATTTACGCTGGGCTGGCTGCTGTGGCGCCGTTTATTATTCAGCAGATCTATGCCTTTATCCGCCCGACACTCCCAAAAGCTGCGCAAAAATTGTCGGCAAAGCTCCTGTTGGCGTCATTTGGATTAATGATTGCCGGTATATTATTTGGGTATTACGTTGCCGTGCCCGGGGCATTAAAGTTTTTGGTTGAGTTTGCCGGCGACTATGTTTCGGCTGCACTTACCGCAGATTCATATCTGAACTTTCTTATTGCTTATACACTAGGGCTGGGGCTATTGTTCCAGATCCCCTTCATTCTCATTATCGGTCATTATATCAAGCCGTTCACCCCGACGGGCCTAATGAAATCTGAGCGATGGGCGATTGTTCTGACATTTATTGCAGCAGCGATTATTACGCCGACGCCCGATCCGATTAATTTGCTAATTGTCGCACTGCCAATTCTTTTGATATATCAGATCGGAGTTGTCAGTGTACTCACCTCTATATATAAGCAGCGCAGGAACGCACGACACACTATTGCCGTCAGACCGCATACAGTCACTCGTCCTGAGCCAGCGATCATTGAACCGGTGATGCAGATCAATGAAGCGGTTGTATCACTAGCAAAAGAAGTGCCAGCTGCGGCGGCTAGCCGTTCAATTGACGGGTTTGTTCGTTCACGTCGAGTTAAATCTCCCATTCTTCAGGTGCCGATGCGTAGCGTTGGCGAGGGCGCAGTATCCTCACGACCACCGGTGCGCCAGGCTATGCAGCAGGGTGCACCGCGCCGCTATCTGGATGGCGTTTCGGTTTTGCTGCCACAATAGGGATTTTAAAAATGCAGTTGACAAGATGCTTATGGTCGACTTAAATAGACGTATACTTCGTATAAAAATAAAAAAGGTTACTCATGTTAAATATTGATGTGTCTAAGCTGTTGGATAAACCAATGGATCGAAAACAATTTTTACGCAATGCCGGCATCGGCATTGTCGCACTGACTGGCCTGACTGCCGCGATTCGTGCGATTAGCCAGGCTAATGTGACTGATACGCAAAATCGGTCGGCCAGCCAAGCTGCGCATGCCGCATCAGCCTATGGCTATGGCGGTTCAGTGTACGGTGGCATAAAACCTCGACCGTAGCCGCTAAAAACAACAAAAAAGCAGTTCATTATCGAACTGCTTTTTTGCTACACCTAAAGAGCGCGTCGGCGACTAGCGAACTAGTTTACTGGCGGCAACACGGACCGCTTCACTCCAGCTAAGGAAGGCATGAGGCGTGCTGGCGACTTCGCTGGCAGTCAGTCCGAATTTGACCGCCAGTGCGAGCTCGTGAACGATCTCGCTAGCATGCGGAGCGACGACCGTTGCGCCCAAGATAACGCCGTGCTTGTCGGTAATAATCTTAGCAAACCCATCGCGGAAGTCTGACGTATTACTGCGGGCGATAATATTCAATGGCGCAACTGCTTTGTTGATCTGAAGATCACGCTTCAGGCAGTCATCCTCGGATAGTCCGACGGACGCGATTCCGGGATGGGTAAAAGCGAGGCGAGGCGAGGCGGTATAGTCAGGTGACAATTTCGATTTCGGGTGGAGCAAATTATGCGCTGCTATCTGACTTTCCAGCAAGGCGGTGTGGGTATGGCTATTGTGACCCAATACGTCGCCAGCCGCAAAAATATGTCGTGCTGAGGTAGTCAGATGGTTGTCGACGGTGATGCCTTTTGGCGTGTAGCTAACGGTAGCATTCTCTAGTCCTAAGTCGACCGATGGCATACGCCCCGTGGCAATGAGGATTTCATCGACTTTGATTGATTTTTCGACGCCGCCGCGCGTATAGGTGACGCGTTTGCCAATACCATCCTTGACGATAGCGAGCGTGCGGGTCTGTGTAAGGCTGGTGACGCCTTTTTGTTCGCGTAAAACTCGTTCCATAAGTTCGCCGACCTCTTCGTCTTCACTCGGTAGGATCCGGCTGGCGATGTCTGCTAAGTATACTTTTGTACCAAAAATAGCCATTAGCTGGGCAATTTCGACACCGACCGTACCTGCGCCGATAATATATAGACTTTTTGGTGGGCGCATAGCTTCCAAGATTGTGCGAGGTGTGAGATAAGTGATGTCCTTAAGGCCTTGAATGTTTGGGGCGACCCAATGCGACCCAGTAGCGATAAGGAAATGACTGGCCGACAAGTGTCGACGATTGACGCTGATTTCGTGTGGCGTCAGGAAGTGTGCGGTACCGACATGAGTGGCAATGCCCTCTTTTTCGTAGTAATGTCGATTACCTCCGGCGCCGGTTCGCTTGACGGCAAGCTCTTTCCAGGTACGCAGTGACGGGTAGTTATAACCTAGGGTAGATGAGCGCAAACCAAATCGTGCGCCATGCCGTGCTTCATCGTACAGCTGTGCTGCATGCAACAGGGCTTTTGTCGGGACATCACTCCAGTTGGGGGAATCGCCTCCAAAGGTGTCTGCCTCGATAATGGCTACTTTTTTTCCTGCTCGGGCTGCCAGAGTTGCCGCAGCGCTGCCACCAGCACCACTGCCGATGACAATAAGATCATAATCAAATGTTACTTTTTTTGCCATGAGTGTTCTCCTTAAATGACCAATCGGTGATGTTTATATAAATAGGCAGCTTCGGGGTGAAATGATTCCAGGGTTTCGGCGGCTTTGCGGCGTAGGTCGGCGCTGGTAGCTTCGGGCTTTGTTTCTAACCATATGATAACCGCATCACAAACGTTATCGGCCGTATTTTTTGCAACCCCATCAGGACTGCGAACGCTCAGGCAAGCGGCGTGGATGCTGGCATAGAGCTTGTCTCGTTGAAAAGATTCAGTAGGCCGGTGACCGCCGCGCTTGATAATATCTATAGCTTTACCTGGCACGTCAAAGCGCTCCGAGAGTTAGCAGCGACGCCGCGATGACTTTTTCAACGTAAACGTACACACCTAGTACAAGTAGCCCGCTGCCAGCGGCAAACTGCAAAAACCGTTTGTTGGATTCGCGCCATTTTTGGATGGTGCTAAGTTTGTGCCCGCTGCCGATTAATCCGTTCACGATCAAAAGCGAAAGGAGCGATATGATGGTGTACATCATTACTGCGGCGAGTTGTAAGATTGGTTCGAGCTGCAGCATCGCAAGCGCACTGATGGCGATTGGTGCGAAGATGAAGATTAATTCACCAATGACGCTTGTCAGGCCTAGGCTGAATGCTTCGGCGCTTGATTTGGTACTCTTTGTGCGATCACTAAGGTAGCGGGCCATCCCACGGGGAATCCACAAGCTAGTGCCGGCATGACGACGGTAGTAGAACGCCCATACTGCAATCCCTAGTCCCATCATAAGACCGGCGCCGGATGCCCAGGCAACAGGAGGCACAGTGCCGTTCATTGTTTGCTGAAAGACATAGGCAATGAACGATAGTAGTAGGATGGTCATGATGGCAACGCCAAGTGAGAAGGCATTGGTTAGGCGGAGTAATTTTGCATGCGCCGCCTTATTGCCGATGGCATGCCCGCTTAGAAGTGTTAGCATGCTAACACTTAGCTGAAAACTAGCGTGAATGAGTGCGGCAAAGATGATGATGGCAAAGGAGATTATCATTATTTTTTGTTTTTTGGCCTACCTTTGTCTTAGTTATAGCATAAGCATGGTATTTTGGTCAAAATTTGAGCATTATGCTATTGCTTTTTTATTACATTTATGCTTAAATAGATACATAAGATAATAAAAACAAAAAGGACGCAAAAAACAATGGAATTGTCTTCCTCGAACATTGAACAAGTAACCGTTAGTGACATTTTAGATTTAGCAAGCTGGAACCGCCCACGCAGTACCGAAGAATTGCAAAGCTTTATTCGGACGCACCATAATCGCCTGCCCGACGATACAGAGCTTGAATAGTCTTTGCATTGTTCGTTCGCATTCTCTGCTTATGCTATGATATAGCTACAACTAAGGGAGTGAAGTGAATATGAATACTGACAAAGAACAGCAAGTTACTGAAGTACGCGAATCCGACACCGTTCAAGACGGCGCGACAGTTCGTCGCCAATCTATCGAAACATCACGATCAGTCGATAAGGGCGTCGTTGCCCGACGAGTCATCTACTATATAGCAGGATTTATTATTGCCCTACTGGCCCTGCGTCTCGTCTTGTTGCTGCTTGCTGCAAATCAAAGTGCTCCTTTCGTTGACTTTGTCTATGCTCTTAGCGGTTTCTTTGCGTGGCCATTCTATGGCATCTTTAGTTATCAGCCAAGCTACGGACAGGCAACTTTTGAAATTAGTACCGTCGTCGCTATTATTGTTTACGCATTGATTGCAATGGGTCTTGCTAAATTGTTTACCCTGACAAGCGATCGCACCGACGTTTAGTCGAATAGTAAAATCTAAAGCTCGTCAGTTAAAATACTGGCGAGCTTTTTTGATATGTGCGGATATGGATTAATGTGACATTTTTTACATTATTATTTCACTTAGGAC
>CAMPJF010000056.1 GCA_946886725.1 uncultured Candidatus Saccharibacteria bacterium
TCTCTCTGTTGCTGAAGAAGAGAAAGGACATATGCGAATGTTGCTTGCGATGCCGCTCAGCCGAATATATATCTTATTAAACAAGTGGCTGGCCATTGTGGTTATCGGCTTTATGACGATAGCAGCTGTTATCGTTGGGATGGCTATAGGATTATTGGTCATTAACGAGTCTCTGGGCATTGATGTTATTGCCAGACTAGGCGCGATGACTTGGCTATTGACCGTTTGCTTGGCGACTATTGTATTTTGTATTGGCATGGCGACCGGCAGACGCGGCATAACGATGGGGGTTGGGGTGATCGTCGCCGTCGGTAGTTTCATTTTGACGACGTTCGCAAAATCCGTTGACTGGTTAGAGACATACGAGGCCATCTCGTTACTCCATTATTTCCCTGCGGTAACGATTGCCAAGTCGGAAATTGTATTAACAGACGTGCTTGTGTATGGTGCAATTATCATCTTAATGCTTTTCGCTAGCGCGTTACTTTTCCGACGCCGCGACGTTCGCTAGTACAAAATAAAAAAGCACCCCATGAGAGTGCGTCAAAGTATGCTTGTGAATTGATGAGGGCGGATGCATCTGGATATCAACAGCTGCTGTCGCAGTGGATATTCAGATGCATCCGCACCACGGTATCGGATAGTTACGGCCGGTCGGCAGGTGAGATTAAAAGGTATTTTCCCACCAAGTTTGAACCGGACCCCAAAGGAGTCTTGCTCCATCGGCGATCGTAGTAAGAAACTGCCGAATAAACGACTCCTGCGGGAGGGAGGAGACAATCGAGGCGAGGATAACGCCAAATACGATAGCGGCAACCAAGCCGCCGATCGTTGCGCCTCTTCCATTTGCTCCCATGGACACGAGCGATCCCACAAAAAGGGTCAGGAACGCAAGCGCAAGCGCTTGTTCGAATCCAACGATAGGTAGCGCCCAGAAAAACAAAAGCACACCAATCGACCCTAGAACGATGGCGACGATTCTGACAGAAAATTTTGGCGTGAGGCCGTCCTTCTTCCTGTCGCCGTTGATGAGGATGCTGCTGATAAAAATCGCTATTCCACCTATGAGGGCTTGGACCCAGTTAATATCTTGCATAATCCACCTTTTTAACGTGCGCGTAGGAACGATTCCGACACATATATCTAACCACCAAACATATTAACTTGCAAGTATTATGACACGAAAGACAGGCATGACGAGTGGATAGTAGGGTATAATAGATCTAACGCTCACCGCACAGGCGGTCTAAGTGGTGGATACAGTATTTCTAAGCCTAGAAAATCTGCACCCGTTACTTATTCGCCAATTCAAATCAAAGGTGAGTGCAAAAGAAGGAGGGCATTTATGTCTACTATTAACCCAACCGGTAAGGAAATTATTTCTGTTACCGCTGATCTTTGTGGTAAGCCACTAAAACTAGAAGTGAATCGCGTCGGATTCCGCACGAGCGCATCAGTCCTGGTGACTTACGGTGAAACCGTCGTGCTCGGTACTGCTATGGTCAGCAAAAAATCAATTAGCGGCATGGATTATTTCCCGTTGTCGATTGACTACGAAGAAAAGTTTTATGCAGCGGGCAAGATTAGTGGCAGTCGCTTCATCAAGCGCGAAGGTCGCCCTAGTGACGAAGCGATCTTGATTGGCCGCTTGATCGATCGTCCGATTCGTCCGCTATTTCCTAAAGGCTACCGCCAAGAAGTCCAAACGGTTGCAACCGTCCTTTCGATGGATCCAAACTTCCGTCCCGACATGATTGCAATGATCGCCGCATCCGCCGCGCTTAGCCTGACAGGCGCACCGTTTGACGGTCCTGTTGCTGGTCTGCGTGTTTCGCATGTCAACGGTGAATTCAAAGCTTTTGCAACACCTGAAGAGCGCGACGCTAGCGACCTTGATCTTGTGGTTGCAGGTATCGAAGGTGGTATTACGATGGTCGAAGCTGGCGCAAATCAAGTCAGCGAAGATCTTGTTGCCGATGCGCTTGCTTGGGCGTTCGATCAGTACCAGCCAGCAATCGCTTTGCAAAAAGAGCTAGTCGAGAAAGTCGGCGTTACCGCACTTGAGTATGAATTAATTTTGCCTAACGAAGAATTTCAGACGGTTGTCGATGAGTGGATGGCTGACAAATTAGGTGAAGACCTTCGCAAGCCATACCCAGAGCGTAACGAGCTGGTGTCGACCCTCCGTGATCAATTCCACGATGCCATGGCTGAAAAGTTCGGTGCTGACGACTATAAAGAACTCCGTAGTGAATACGACGAAGCCTTTACGATGGCGCTACATAAAGACGTTCGCCGTGGTATTGTCGAGCATAACTTACGTCCAGACGGCCGCCAGCTTGATGAAATCCGCCAGCTGAGCTCTGAAATTGGCATCTTGCCACGCACACACGGGTCATCGCTATTTACGCGTGGCGTCACCCAGGGATTGAACGTTGTGACGCTTGCGCCGCTTAGCTACGCGCAGATGATTGATACAATGGAAGTAAACGACGGTGAGCGCCGCTACATGCACCATTACAACGCCCCAGGTTATACGGTCGGTGAAGTGCGTCGCCTTGGTTCGCCGGGCCGCCGTGAAATCGGTCACGGCTATCTAGCCGAACGTGCTGTCATGCCAGTTCTGCCAACCGAAGAAGAATTCCCCTATGCTATTCGCTCGGTGACTGAAATTATGAGTCAGAACGGTTCGACTTCGATGGCAGCGACATGTAGTTCGGTTCTTGCACTAATGGATGCCGGTGTGCCACTCAAAGCGCCTGTATCTGGTATTGCGATGGGATTGATGATGGATGGTGATACGCCGTACGTATTATCTGACATTGCTGATGCCGAAGATTTCGCAGGTGATATGGACTTCAAGGTGACGGGTACCGAAAAGGGTATTACGGCGATCCAGATGGACATGAAAGTTCATGGCCTGCCGGTTGAAATCCTTCGCCAGGCACTTACCAAGGCAAAACCGGGTCGCGCACATATCCTTGCGCATATGTTGACGACAATTGCTGCGCCAAAACCAACCCTGAGTCCATACGCGCCGCGTATCGAAAAGATCAAGATCAACCCTGACAAGATCGGTGCGGTTATCGGCAAGGGTGGTGAAGTCATCAATAAAATCACTGCAGAAACTGGTGCGCAGATCGACATAAAGGAAGATGGTTTGATTACTGTTGCCGCCAGCGATACGAGCAATATCGAAAAAGCGATCAACTGGATCAAATCCTTGACTGAAGAGCCAGAGGTCGGCAAGATTTACGAAGGTAAAGTGGTTAGTATTAAAGACTTCGGTGCTTTTATTAACATCATGCCAGGGATTGACGGAATGGTCCATATTAGCGAGCTTTCAAACGAGCGGGTTGAAAAGGTGGAAGATGTTCTGCACGAAGGCCAGATCCTGCCAGTTAAACTTGTCGGTATCGACGAGCGCGGCCGACTAAGTCTCAGTATTCGCAACATCGAATCATAGATCGCGGTAAACTGTAACATACATTACGGCCTCCCTTCGCAAAGTCACGTACTATAAAAGCGGCAAGGAGGCCGTTTATGTTACCAAAATTACTTCGTTCAACTATTTTTCTCAGTATTGTCCGTTGGGTTATCCCAAAAATTTGGGCACAGATCAAAAAACGTCGCGCCATGAAGTGATATTCTAATAGGAGATGAATGACGTAAAACAAGCGCACCTCGACCAACTACGGACAGACATCCTTGAACGGAATGTCTGCGCTGATCTTGTGCAACAGGCAACACAGCTAGTTATGGGTGATGGTAATCTGGACGCGGACATCGTTTTTATTGGGGAAGCACCAGGCAAGAAGGAAGATGAGTCGGGGCTCCCGTTCGTCGGGGCTTCTGGCAAATTTCTAAATGAGATGCTCGCGCAGGCGGGGTTGCAGCGTAGCGACGTCTATATTACAAATGTCGTCAAATACCGACCACCTAATAATCGCGACCCAAAACCATCTGAAAAGCAGGCATTTATGCCGTATTTACTAAAGCAGTTAGAGATTATCAAACCTAAAGTAGTGATTACGCTAGGTAGCCATAGTATGGAATATTTTTTGCCGGGTAAGATCATTGGCGATATTCACGGCCAGCCGCACGAGGTTGAAATTGATGGCGATGCGCTCATGATCATCCCTCTCTATCATCCAGCGGCGGCATTGTATAACGGCAGCTTACGAGCGACATTGATTGAAGATTTCGTGCGGGTCCCGGAAATAATCGCCAGCCGGTCTTAGTGGGTTGATGCGACTAATTATTGACAAATCATAGCTTTAGATGTATTATTTGTATAAGTTTGAGTGAACGCTAGGGCGTACACTACTGTCTAACGGGCGATTTTCCCACCATTGCTCTTTCATTCTGTCCTTGCTACAATAGGAACACTTATCGAAGAGGGAACGACGGATTTATACGACCATGCAGCCGCCCTCAACTCGTATTTTATTTTTTATGCAATATCATTTATTCCAATAAACAAAAGGAGAACATACATATATGGGTCAACGAAGACTCGGAAACGTCCAAGGGGACGATCAAGCAAAACGGCCACAAGGCCAGCAGCCAAAACAAAAGTCTAGCAATACAGTACTGAACAGTACGACTACTCGCAAGGGTGAAGTATTCCGTGCGCAACGACGTACCAGCGAGAACGTTAATGTTCAGGCTAGCCAGCACATGATCAACGTACCGGTAAACAAATCTATATACAACGGCTATAACGGCCGTCAGTTCAGCCTAGCTGATCAAAAACACCAGCCAAAATCCAATCCTAATGTACCTAAATTAAAGATCATGCCTATCGGCGGTCTTGGTGAGATGGGTATCGGCAAGAACATGATGGCGATTGAATATGATAATGACATTATCGTGATTGATTGTGGCTTCTTGTTCCCAGGTTCTGACTACCCGGGTATTAACTATATTATCCCTGATATTACCTATCTTGAAGAGAACAAGCACAAAATCCGTGGCCAGGTCTTTACGCACGGACACCTTGACCACATCGGTGCTTACCGTCACATCGCCGACAAGATTCCTGCGCCTGTCTACGGTTCGAAGTTTACCCTCGGCATGGTTCAGCGCACGATGGAAGAGGCAACGAGCGGCTACGAGCCTGACTACCACGAACTCGATCCAGAAGCGCACGAACGCGTCCAGCTTGGTGATAGCTTTAGTATCGAACTCGTCCGTGTCAACCACTCGATCCCTGATGCGACCGCTGTTGTTATCCGTACGCCGCTTGGCGTTCTGATTGACACTGGCGACTGGCGCTTTGAAGAGAACCCTGTCGACGGTAAGAAATTCGACCTTGAGCGTTTGACGGAAATCGCCACCAAAGAAGGTATTTTGCTTCTTATGAACGAATCTACTAACTGTGAATCTGAAGGTGGTCACACACACGGCGAATTTGATATTCAGCAGAGCATGGGTGAAGTTATGGATAAATACCAGAACTCACGCCTTGTCCTGAGCTGTTTCTCGTCGCAGATCCACCGTATGCAGGTGATCCTCGAAGAAGCGAAGAAGCATGACCGTAAGGTTGCGTTCGCCGGCTATTCAATGATCCAAAACCTCGAAGTCGCGCTTCGCGCCGGCGTTATTAAAATTCCTAAGGACGTTGTCGTCAAAATGGAAGACGTCGTCAAGCTGCCTGATGGAAAAGTCACAATCGTCTGTACTGGTTCACAGGGTGAATTCAACGCCGTATTGAACCGTATGGCGACCGGATCGCACAAATTCATCAAGATTAAAAACTCCGATGTTATTGTCTTTAGTTCAAACGCGATTCCTGGCAACGAAAAATATGTTACCCGCACGGTTGACGGTCTGATGCGAGAGGGTAGCGATGTTATTCAAAACGGCAAAACGCACCTGACAGGGGTTGGCCCGCTACACCTTTCTGGTCACGGCTATTACGACGACCACGTTAAGCTTGTAAATGCATTGAATCCAAAGTACTACATGCCAATTCACGGAGAATTCCACATGCTTGTCCACAACGCCGAACTTGCGGAAAAAGAAGCGGCAATCCCACGCGATAATATCTTTGTCTGCGATAGTGGTGACGTGATTGAAATTACCGCTGAAGGCGCCAAGAAAAATGGCCGCATTCCAGTTGGTGGTATTATGTACGACGATAGCGGTGCGACCGTGTCGGAAGTCGTGCTAAAGGATCGTATTCACATGGCTGCAGAAGGTATGTTTGTCATTGTTCTGACCGTTGCCCGTGGTAGCGGACGTCTTATGACTAGCCCGGATATCATTAGCCGCGGATTTATTTATCTGCGCGATAGCGAAGAGTTGATGAATATGATTCGTCAGTACCTCAAGCAAAAGGTGACGAAAAGCTTTACTGGCAAGCGCGTTGATCTGGATGTGATGAAGAAAGAGCTAAAAGACGAAATCACGCATATTCTGTACGATCAGACTCGTCGCACCCCAATCGTTATCCCAGTGATCAACGAAATCGGCGGTGGTGGCGGCGGTCAAAACCGCGGCCAGGGTGACAACCGTTCGCAAAATGGTAACAATCCTCGTCGCGACGACAACCGCGGCCCACGGACTGATCGCATGGATCGTCCAGCGCCAAAGACCTTCCCGGCACCACAAGTACCAGACACCGAAGCGACTGAGCCTCGTGTTCGTCCTGATACTCGCGGCTACTAATTTTGTAACCGTCATACAAAAAGAGCGTCCGTTATGGGCGCTCTTTTTGATATTTGCGATCTTAAAACCTCAATGACCTTAAGGGTATAAGA
>CAMPJF010000057.1 GCA_946886725.1 uncultured Candidatus Saccharibacteria bacterium
GATTTTTATGAGCCCTACCTATTGCAGCTTGGTTTTATCGAGCGGACGCCGCGCGGACGCCGTGTAACCGCAAAGGCCTATAAGCACCTAGGAAAGAGTGCACCGCAAAGTCCGCAGGAATTGGTATAATATAAGCATGGAACAAAAGCCGCAGCCTCAACAGCCCCCGCAACCTCAGCCACCTCAGCCGGTAGCGTATGATACGAATGGTAATCCGTTGTATGCTGCACCGCCGCAGATGCAGGATGGGCAGACATCTCCACAAGTTGTGCATCTGAGTCGGGCGGTTGATCCCGTGCCGCAGGAGATTTCACCGGAAGTGAAAAAGCGTCACGATCAGTCGGTCAAGGCACATCCTTCACTTAACCTGAGCTCGCACGAATTTATCATCAATTCGGTCCGTCGTCACCCGATTGGCTTGTTGATACCTGTTGGCTTAACGATATTTCTGGTTGCACTTATCGCTTCGATCCTGATCAATTTTAATCTGATTATCGAATCGCTTGGTGTGTTTGAGGCATCTGCCTACGGGCCAATTATGCTGATTGGTCTGTTGCTTATCGCACTGTTTATTATTGGTGGGTATATTGCCGTTTGGGTGTATATGAATAACCGTTTCTTTTTGACTAACGAGAGCGTCATACAAGAGCTGCAAATGAGCTTATTTATGCGAAAAGAACAGACGGTCAGTTTGGCGAACATCGAAGACGCGAGTTTTGATCAGCATGGTATTTTGCAGACGGTATTAAACTACGGTTCAATCCGCTTAAGTACTGAAGGCGATGAGACGACGTACCGGTTTACGTATGTCAGCAATCCAAAAAAGCAGATCGAAGTGCTTAATAATGCCGTTGAGGCGTTTAAGAACGGTCGCCCTATTGAAGAGATGGGTGGATAAATTGTCTAGTTATTGCGACTTGTTTTAACAAAGTCAGCTTCTTTTTCTAGATCAGCCCGAAGCGTGTAGCTTTTGCATATGCTGTTGGTGCAGTTGACGCCTTCGTAGCGATAATTAGACGCTTTGTCACCAATCTTTACTGTGTTCGGATCGGCTAGCAGGGCTGGGTCAACGGCAGGAAGTGTTTTTTCCGTGAGCTCTGAAGGGTATGATTTATTTGCAGCGAAATAAACCTCTTCGAGGCTGTAGTACATAGCATTGATTGCGGTCTTGCGCTGATCATCCCTGTGGGTGGCGGCAAGGTTCTCTTTTTGAATAAATAATACGATTGTCGCGACGCTTAAAAAAAGAGTAACGACGATAACTTCTATGACAGTAAATCCGTGAGTGTGTTTCATTATTACCATTATACCACTTGATGAACAGGTGATTTGGTGATTATGGTCGTAAAAAACCACCGCGCTGTCCTCACTGCTTTTATAGTAAATTATCAGAAAGCAACGTATAATAGAAAGTAGATAAAGAGGGGAATTTATGGCCAAAAAAAGCGAGAAACCAGAAATGGCTGAGAAATCAGCAACGAACGAGGGAAAATTAAAGGCCTTAGGTCTTGCGATGGATCAAATCACAAAGCAATTTGGTGACGGATCAATCCGCCGATTAGGCGACACGCAAAAGGTTGATGTCGAGCTAATTTCAAGCGGATCACTAAGCGTGGATTTGGCACTTGGCGGCGGCTATCCGAAAGGCCGTATCATCGAAATCTACGGTCCGGAAAGCTCAGGTAAGACAACGTTGACTCTTCATGCGATCGCAGAAGTACAGAAGAACGGTGGCACCGCGGCCTTTATCGATGCCGAACACGCCCTTGACCCTGCCTATGCGCGTCGCCTTGGGGTAGATACAGACAATCTTTATGTTAGCCAACCAGATAACGGCGAGCAGGCGCTTGAAATCGCCGAAACCCTCGTGCGCTCTAATGCGGTTGATCTTGTCGTTGTCGACTCCGTTGCCGCACTAGTACCTCAGGCGGAAATTGATGGCGACATGGGTGATAGCCATATGGGACTTCAGGCCCGCTTGATGAGCCAAGCTCTGCGTAAGTTAACGGGTATTATTAACAAAAGTAAGACAACCGTTATTTTTATCAACCAGATCCGTATGAAGATTGGTGTGATGTTTGGCAATCCTGAAACGACCACCGGTGGTAACGCACTCAAATTCTACGCATCCGTTCGTCTTGATATTCGACGTACGGGTCAGATCAAAGTAGGGGAAGATATTGTCGGTAACCGTACGAAAGTCAAGGTAGTGAAAAACAAGATCGCTCCTCCTTTCCGCGTAGCTGAATTTGATATCATGTACAACGAAGGTATTTCCAAAACTGGCGATGTTCTTGACCTTGCAGTACAGCATGGTATCGTTGGCAAGGCTGGTGCATGGTTTGACTATAATGATGCCAAGATTGGCCAAGGTCGTGAAGCAAGCAAGACGTACCTCAAGGAAAATCCTGACGTCCTGAATGAAATTGACGCAAAGGTGCGTGCAAAGGTTGCCGAGCTGAGCGGAGATATCAGCCCTGCGGCGGCGGATGCCACTACGCCTACTGAAGAATAATCTGTAGAGCTAGTCATGAAAATTACCGGAATCAGCGCCCAGCAAAAAGATAAGAATCGGGTGAACGTGATGGTAGATGGAAAATATCGGTTTAGTCTCGATATTTTTCAGTACGCTGATTTAGGAATAAAAATCGGCCAAGAATACAGTGATGAAGAGCTGACGCTTTTAGAAACGGAAAGCCAGTTTGGAAAGGTCTATGCACGGGCGCTCGAATACTGTTTGATGCGCCCACATTCATCCAAGGAAGTGCGTGACTACCTCTATCGTAAGACACGCGACAGCAGAACGAAAACGGGTGAGATAAAAAAGGGGGTCGCTCCCGAGATTACGGAGCGGGTGCACAAGCGTTTGGTTGAAAAAGGCTACATTGATGACGAAAAGTTTACCCGTTACTGGGTAGAGAATCGAAATCTAACAAAAGGTGCGAGTCGACGCAAGCTTCAGGCGGAGCTGCGCGCGAAGGGCGTCGAATCGGCTATTATTGATCGGTTTCTTGCCGAATCAGATCGAAGTGATGAAGGCGAGTTGGCGAAAATTATAACCAAAAAGCGTTCTCGGTATCCAGATGATCAAAAGTTTATGCAGTATTTAGCTCGCCAAGGGTTTAGCTATGACGATATAAAGGATGCGCTTACGTCTGACGATTAGTTTCGTGTATTTGTTCAGCGTGCTGACTTTTTCGGAATGGATTTGTGTAGCTGTGACGCATCGTTTCAAGTGCCGGTTCGGGGATTTCCGCTTGCGAGTGGACAATAATTTCACGGTCGTTAATTTCTGTAATTTGCGTCCGGTGGATCAGTAGGTGCGCATCGTTCAGGCTTTTTAAAAGTGGTCGTTTGACGAGTAGTTGCTGGATAAGAAATGCACCCGTCTCGATTGTGTAGCTATCGACTTTACCGAGTTTATGATGCTTCTCGTCAACCACGTGCATGCCGATGGGTGAGAAATTTAGGTCATATACTTCTTTGATTTTAATAATATCGTCAAGTCCGACAAACTCATCACTTGAATCGACGATAATACCAATATCACTAAATTCGCGAACATCGGCGATGCGCAGTATAGATGGTGATTCGTCTAGGAGTGGACCTTCGAGTTCGTAGGCAATAATCTCAAGGGTTTTAGGGCTGATGATCGCTTTACTCGTTCGCGCAAGCTCACTACCCGTCTGTAGGCCCATAACTGGCGCGTGAAGTAATCGAGATCCTGATATTAGCATAGTATTAGTATAAACGTTTTCGGGCTACTTCTCAATAAATGGGTTCATGCGTCCAACAATGGATACATCTCTTTGGTCGTCAGGATTCAGTAGGTAGTGATTTGCAGGATGAAGATCGGCGAGTTTTTCGCGCGTCTCTTTGTCGAAATTGATATTGTTTGCCGGAGACGTGTAGCCAGAGGTGTCTTCCGAGAGGATGATTTTCTGGTACGTTATATATATCCCAGCGCTGAGCGCGCCCAAGACGATCACGACGAATACGATCAAATGAAAGCGGTGCAGGAAATGTGTGATTGATTGAATGATTGATTGAGTATTGATATCCATATGTAATCCTTAGAATCTCTTGCTAATTGGTAAACATCGTCACAGTTATTTTATCAATAGAGATCGTGTCGACTGAAGATCCCTTTTGCAATGCGATGCCTTTGACTTGCATTTTTGGCATAGAATGCTCGATGTCATGAAGGAACTGAACAAAATTAGCGGTCGATACCTCACCCTCGTTAATGCCGAACGAGATGTCGACTCCCTCTGACGTAGCGGCGGCAGCCGGAGCGGCCGGGGTAGCCGTCGCTGGGCTAGTTGGGGCTGCTGCACCCGAAGCTGTATCGGCAAAGCTGAGTTCGGTCAGGGTGATTTTGTTTGCTTGAGCGTGGTTCAGCAAATCGTCGATAGCTTTAAACTGCGGCAAGCTGCTGGTGTGTTTGATATTTTTTGCTTTTTGAATGAGTTCTTCATCATCCGTTAATTCCTTTTGGATTGCCTGTAATGTCTGAAGGCTTGTGCCGCTTGCATTGGCATCCACCCTCTTATGGCTGACTTCGGTGGCGTAGGCGGCGAGTTGTTTTTGCGCAAACACAAATCCGACAACTGCCAGGCCAGTGACGATGAACATAGAAATCGACAGCAGCAGCCGCAGCGTCGTCGGTTTTAGCTTCTCAGCGGTCTTATCGGTCATTTTATCGCTCCTTTATTTATCGTCACCTGAAGTGTAATAATGTAGGGGTAGGTGCCTTTGTCGTCTCCGCTATTCATCGTTAGCGAGCCGTACGATGCACTCTTGTTGAACATTTCAGACGACTGAAACGATTTGAGGGCGGAAATAGCCTGGTCTTCACCGCGAATTTTGACTGCTAGGGTCAGCGGCTGGTCTATCGTCTCGCTCGTCAAGCTAAGCGTGTCGAGGGCGGTACCGGACGGTAGGAGGCGCGCAATCTCAAGATAGATTTTTGAATATCTAATTTCTTTGTCGAATAATTCTTTAGCCTTCGCCAGATTGGCACGGTATTCGTCTGCTTGCGATCGTACGGTGCCAAAGTCATTAACTTTGGCTTGGTTCTCGACAATAGTTGCATCTGCCGTTTGATGTATATTAACGAGGAAAAAGTAAATGCCGGCAATGACAAGTCCAAGAAAGAGGGCTACGAAGGATAAGCCGATATTATAACGCAGGAGCAGGACGTTAGAACGAGCGGCGCGTAGCTGACGGAACTGCTCTTTGGGGAGTAGGTTTATCACTTCCAAATCTCCTTTTGGTCAATGCTAGCAAGGCCGGCAACGGCAATGTAGCGCGGGCGAAACTGCTTGCTAGGCTGCGGCAGGGTGCCAAAATCAAGTTTTTGCCACGGGCTAGCGACGCGAGCCGGCATGAGCAGTTCATTCGTAAAGAAGTCGCCAATACCGGGCACATTACTGCCGCCGCCAACGACAAGGACCTGTTCGATCTTACGATCATCGGTAAGTCGTTCATTGTAGTAGCGAATAACTTTTCGCACTTCACTAAGAACACGCTGCAAGCTGGGTTGAAGCGCGGCGGTGATCTTGGCTTGTCGCGGGCCAGCACTGAGCCCGTTCAGTACTTTTAATTGGTGGGCATTCTCTAGGGCGACGTTCATTTTTTTTGCTATGTCGATCGTGAAGGTGTTCCCACCGATACCTAGTCCGCCAGTGACGCGAATGGCGCCAGCCTCTAGGACGGCAATGTCGGTACTCGCTGGACCGATATCGATAATGAGGGTGGTTAAGTGTCCCTCTTCTGTTGCTTCCAGAACGCGAGCAACAGAGTTGATGCTTGGCTCAATCATGATGGGTTGCAAGCCGGCCGCAGCAAGTGCGGTCGTACAGTTATCGATAAGCGTTCTCGGCACAGCCGACATGACGATTGTCAATTCATCTTTGGTGCGTGCAATAACCTCGTAATCAACGTACAGAGACCCGATTGGGATCGGAATATATTGATCGACCTCGATTTCAACTGCATCGGCAAGCTTTCCTTCTGAACTGGCTGGTATCGTAAAGGTTCGCGAAAATGTCCGTCCAGTTGGTACGCCAAGAACGACGTGGTTGCTAGGTAGCGACCCGACAAGTTTGTCGCCGAGTAATGAAGTGATGTTCTCGGCCAGGTAGCCATCGCTGCTGTCGAGTGATTTTTGTACTTTTGCAGGATCTAGGTCGACAGATCCATAGCCTAAAACAAGCCATTTTTTTGGGTCAACAGCCATCACCTTGATACCCGTTTGACTGATATCAAGTCCGATAATTGGCTTGTCATTATAGAATAGTTTTGCCATCGATGCCCATTAAATGTAATTTGATACTAGTATACCATGAGCGGTATGAATTGTGGGGTGTTTATCCTTTGATATTTTGCGCCAAGCCGGCAATTGGGCCCATGACGCTGGCTGCAATTAGCCCGACCATCGAACCCATGACGACGATCATAATCGGCTCGATAATGGCACTGAGGCCGTCGATTGCGACGTCTACTTCTTCTTCGTAGAAGTCGGCCACCTTAAGAAGTACGACATCAGTCTGGCCGGTCTCTTCACCTACGGCAAGCATTTGCGCTACAATCGCCGGAAATAGCTCATTCTTTTCGATAATAGAAGAAAGTGTATCGCCGTTTTTGACTGCCTCGCCCGCCTCTAGTAGGGCGTTCTCGTAAACCACGTTACCGACAGCATGCGCTGTAACACTCAGGGCTTCAAGTACGGCTACGC
>CAMPJF010000058.1 GCA_946886725.1 uncultured Candidatus Saccharibacteria bacterium
CATTTGTAGATCCAAGCACTGTCGATGCAAAGACTTCATAATTATCAGCACCCTCAAAGTCTTTCGTCGTCAGATTTTGCTGACTCGTTTGAGTTGCTTGTAGTTCAGTAAGAATCTGGCCGACATCGATTGGAGCGCCGCTAAGAAAGCTATAAAGCAAACTAGCGACGATACCGACAACACCCAGCCCGCCGCCAATTGCCGCTGCTTGACCTCGGCGGTCTTCGATATTGCCACGACTTGATAGTTTATCCCACAGTGCCATTCGAGCCTCCGATACTTAGTCTGTATAGATCTATTATAAGCACAATATGCGTAGTGGGCTAGCGAACGTATTGATTATACAATGCAACGAAGTGCTTTTAATGCCATCGAAATAGTCACGGTCGAATTAGGACCGAATCGAAACACTTCACCGTCAAGCTGCATAACAATCGGGCGTTTTGAGGTAAAGGTGTAGGTTGATGCGCGATGGGCTTCTTCAGTTAAACCAACGGTTGTCGCCTTGAATAGGTGGGCTAAAAGTTTCCCAAACGATCCAGCCTTTGAGCCGGTTATCTCGAATTTACCGTCGTCTAGTTTGGCTTCATGAGAAAGTGTTAGATACTTTGACATGCGCTTCACATTGCTGAATATTAAGCTGTCATATCGGTGAACGCCAGACTCGTCATATATTTTTACGGGGCGAAAATTAAGATAGTATCGAATCGATAGCCATATTTCATTGATAGGATTAAGCGTTGCTTGGGTGAGTTTTTCGCCGATATGCGGGGTCAGTCCGATGCCTGCATACGAATGCGCATACCGCGTCCAATCACCAACAGACACTTTAATGAGATCGATTGTTTCGATGTCGCCATTGACGATACGTTCGGCGAGATCACCGCGGTGCACCGAATGATAGTGATCATTAGCGTTGCCAGACGGCAGTAGGCCAGTGATAATTTTGCTCGTTTTTTCGTTATGAGACAAAACGCCATTAATTACTTCATGATAGCCACCATCGCCGCTTGAAGAGATGACCATGACGTCATCGCGGTTATCGAGCGATTTGACGATTTTTTCGGCATGTCCAGCAAACTTAGTAGGTTGCAGGACGACATTGATCTTCGGCGTGGCTGCAAGCTGTGCGCGGAGATTCTGAGCATTTTTCTTGCCGTCCCCAGTACTGTTCGGGTTGTATATAATAATAATTTTCTTTATGTCGGTCATTGCTTTCATTATAGCAGCCCGCTAATGCCGTTTTATTATCACAACAAAACGAATAAACATTTTTTGCCAGATTATTGACTAAAAAAGGAAAATAATGCATATTGTGAAAATTTTCACATACAACCTTGAGCGGTATCATGTATTCTTCAGATAGTTCACTTGCTTAGTGATTCATGAGAAAAGGAGGTAAAGTATGTTGAGGAATTTGTTCGCTAGTAGCGCAATCGCCGACTCGCGCAGTAATGTTCTGACATCCTACCTTCAGGCGCACGGCCTACATCCAACAAAGCTTGCTGGCATGGCGGCGATACTCATTGTGCCAATCAGCGCACTAGGCTGGTGGTGTTATAGTGTTGTTTTGTCGGTCGGAGCGATGGCGCCGCTACAGTCCGCTAGCGGGTCCTCTTCTACTATATCTGTTTCGGAAATATCAAAATCATCTACCGATTCAGAGACCAACGTGAACGCCGCTGATATATTATCATCATCAGCCAATGAATCGCAGACTTCCAGTAGCGTTGAAGTTCAAACCAGTAATGATCAATCCCAGACAACCGTTGAAGTGAACGGTCAGCCCGTACCTATTTCCCAAGAAGGTACCACTCATAAAGTTATTCAAGATGAAAATGGCCAAACTACCGTCGATGTTTCTATCGATTCCGACACATCAGGAAGGACGACGTCGCGCTCGTCAACAGACATTAAACTACGCTCATCATCTAGCTCAGATGTTGACATTCGAAGCAAGGAGATTCGATAACTACAGACTACTTGTAGGTGGTCAAACGACCCGAAGAGACGTCCTATCTATTTAGGTCGGGTTGAACACCCGAAAACACAATAATTTTTATTTAAAAATAAGAGGAGGGGTATATATGAAAATCCAAGAAAAATTAGGCGCTGGAGTATTGTCACTTGGTCTTGTGGTTGGTCTGTCCGGATTTGCCGGTGCAACCACTGGTACAATCGACACTACCGGCCCAGATTCGCGTAATACTATCACGAGTGATACAAGGTACCGCGTTGAAGTAGACAATGACAACAACTTAAAGGTATACAACGATAATGATCAGCGTGCCTGGACCGGCGACGCAGAGGTTGAGGATAACACAACCGGTGGTGGCGCTGAAACAGGTGCTGCATGGAACGATAATGCGTTCGAAGCTGAAGTAAGCGTCGACAACTCTGCTTCAACGGCCGCAGCATTTGAAGGCGGTGCTGGTGGTGGCGACCACGAAGCAACTATCGAAAATACCGGTCCTGATTCAGTGAACCGTGTAGAATTTGATAGCCGCACAAATATTGACGTCCATAACGATAACAATTTGTATGTTCACAACGATAACAACCAAACTGCCTCATCTGGCGATGCAACAGTTGAAGACAACACAACTGGTGGCGACGCGGTAACTGGTGATGCGACGAATACAAACTCTACAAGCATTAGGTTTGAAGTTACTAATTAGTCCTCTGACTAATTGACTACATTTAGTTAATTGCATCTACGTAAATAGGTGAAAACACTAGGGAGGGCAAAGCCCATAGGTCCTCCCTAGCTACGAATTTATCAGCATAATAAAGAGGAGGGGTGTTATGCATAGTATTAAGAAAAGTGCGAGACTGAGTCTGATGTATGCAGCTATTGTTCTGCTAGCAGGCGGCCAGCCGATGGTCGCGATGGCGGAAACGATAGAGACACCTCCTCCTGTCGTGCAAGAAGAGGCAGCAGCGACTGTGCCCGTACCCGCGCCCGAGGAGGAAAGAATTTATACATACAATCCCGATACGCAGCACTGGGATAGTGACAAATGGGCCTATAATCCTACGACAGGAAAATACGAAGCGGTTGTAGTCCCGCTTGTTTCGGATCAATTAACAGAAGCGCCGGCAAGCGATCCGCCAGCTAGTTCAAATACAGTCACGACCGACACTGATGCGGTTATTAATAATACGCTTAATTCTGACGCAACGACGGGTGATGCAACGGTTGGACGCAACACAACCGGAGGTGATGCGACTACCGGTGATGCGGCGGCGATCGCGACGCTTATGAATACAATCAATTCATCGGTCAGTGGCGACGGCGCACAATTCGCCACGTTTGTTACTGACGTCGTCGGCGATGTTAATGGTGATATTATGCTTTATCCAATGCTTATATCAGCCATGCTACGGGCGGCTAGTACTCCTACGGATACCACCATTACCGTCGATAACGACGCCACCATTACGAATGACTTAAATTTAAACGCAACTTCTGGTAACGCGACAGTCGCTAGCAATACGACAGCTGGCAGTGCAACGACAGGAACAGCCAATACGGTTGCGAATGTGATGAATATCATTAATTCGATAATTGCGGCTAATCAGTCATTTGTTGGGACGGTAAATATTTATGGCAATTTGAACGGGGATATACTCGTTGCGCCGGATTTCTTCCCGCAACTCCTCGAAAGCAATAAGAACGGTTCGTCGGCACCTGCGAACTCGCTCGTTGTATCCGCAGATGACACGCAGTCAATTATCAATAATATTGATTTAAATGCCAGTACTGGTAACGCACTTGTTGCGAACAATACGAATGCCGGCAGCGCGACCACAGGCAATGCAAAGACCAACCTCGTTCTTCTCAACTTGACTGGCCGCCAGATTGTCGCAAAGGACAGCTTACTCGTTTTTGTAAACGTTCTGGGCAGCTGGGTTGGGATGATCGTTGATGCGCCTGCTGGTACGACTGCTGCAGCGCTGGGTACGGGAGTCGTAACAAATAGCGGGGCGCCGGAATTGGCGATTAATGTCGACAATGACAGTAAAATAGTGAATAACTTAAATCTAAACTCTCAATCGGGTGATGCGACGGTAGTAAAAAATACTAATGCTGGTAACGCGACTACGGGTGACGCCACTGCGTCGGCGAACGTCGCTAATATTAGCGGAAGTCAGCTCGGCTTGACTGGCTGGTTCGGTGTTTTGTTCATCAATGTATTTAAAAATTGGTACGGTAGTTTTGGTATCGACACTGCGGCTGGTAATTCGGTAACACCCGGCCGGGGTGGTGCGGATACGCCAAATACTGAATCGGCACCCGCGCAGCCGTTCCAGTTTATTCCGCGCAGCGAGGCGGTACAGCGAACGATGACGCCGATATTCAGCGGCTTTGGTAGTAGGCAAGCAGTTTCTATTGCACCAGAGGTTGCTCCCGAAGAGACGCCCAAAGAATCTGATCAAGCGGTACTATCAGCATACGTCCCCAGTTCTAATGTACCCACATCACCTGTGGCGCAATCTTCACAATCAGATTTTAACCCACTTCCACTGATTGTTTCAGCGTTAGCAGTGGGACTTGTCGTGGCGGGAACGCGGGCGATTATTATGGCAATTCGTGGACGCAGCGCTATCGCCTAATCGCTGGCGCTCGCGGGAATCTGGTCGTCGATTTGTTCGTCGTCTGCAGGTAGTGAAGTATCTAATCCTTGCCTGATCTTACTTTCGGATTCAATCGTTTCGGCAACAACAGCCAACAGCGCGGCTGGGGTCATGGAGCTTTTCAAGACCGAACGTTGCACGCCGTAGTCCTGCGCTTGCGACAGTTCAGTCCCAGACGATAAGTTACTCATGATGACTATTTTTGTCGGACTTTGCGTGTAGCGGGCGGTGTATTCTTTAAGAAATCCGATTCCGTCTAATATCGGCATCATAATGTCGAGGAGGATAACGTCATATGTGTTGTTTTCGCACAATTGCAGGGCGATTTGGCCGTTTTCTGCAGTTGCCACATCATAATCACCGGGTAACTTTAGGATGATGCTAAAAGCCTCGCGTATCATGGCGTCGTCCTCAACGAGTAGTATACTAGACACGTATCACGCCCTTCGGGAGTCGGATGATAAACTGCGTGCCGATGTCTAACTGGGAGTTCACTTTTATCGTGCCTTTATGGAGTGCGACGATCTTTTTTGCCCAATAGAGGCCCAATCCGGTGCCACCGACGCTATCGGATAGTTTGTTGGGTATTCGATTGAATTTTTCGAAGACGTGCTTAATATCGGCGTCACTAATGCCGACACCGGTGTCTGTTATGCTAATCGTTGCATGGGTTTTTGTCTCTGCAAGCGAGACGGTGATTTTGCCGCTCGGTTCAGTATATTTACTGGCGTTATCTATAAGATTCTCAAGAACCATTCGTATGCGCGATTCATCGATGTAAATATTCGATATTTCATTCGATTGTACGATCGTGACATGCTGATGCCTACTTTCAAAAACTTCATGAAGGCTCTCGGCAACTTCTTGTACGACTTTCGGTAAGTCAACGAATGATTTATTAAGATTGACGCGTCCAGCGTCGACTTGAGCGGTACGCAGTAGGCTATTTACGAGGTCAATTTGTCGTTCGTTGCTGTCGTATGCTTTCTGAGCATACTGCAGTTGCTGTTCATTAAGCGGTCCGGCATGACCTTCTAGTAGAAGTCCGAGAAACTGTTTGATGCCTGTTGCGGGTGTTCGCAGCTGGTGCGAGGCAAGTGTGACGAATTCATCCTTAACATGGTTAAGTGCCTCAAGCTCGATATGTTGAAATTTGAGTAGTTTATTTGCCGCAACCAAAGCATTATTGCTGCGTTTCTTGTCGGTGATATCTTTGGTTATTTTCGCATATCCAATTAAAGAACCGCTCTCGTCGAAAAGAGCGGTAATAATAACGTCTGCCCAAAATCGACTTCCATCTTTCTTGACTCGCCATCCCTGATCTTCAATACGTCCATAGGTGGCGGCCTCGAGTAATTCTTTGTTCGGCTTGTCGTTTATAACATCGCTCGGCGGGTAAAAAATCGAAATATGCTTTCCGATTATCTCATTAGCGGCGTATCCCTTTATTTTCTCTGCACCTATATTCCACGATTGGATAAAGCCAGAGGAGTCTAAAAGAAAGATAGCATAGTCCTGTACGCTCTCGACAAGGAGTTGGTACCTATTTTTTTCGTCGTTACTTTGGCTTGATGCCATAGCGTTTCCTCGTTTAGGAATAATTTAATCGAGACGTTCAGTAGCGTATAGGTTATACAGTATTGTGCTTATTATTTTATAGTAATGCGACGCAATAGCAATACGCATAATTATAAATAGCACGTCACGACTTTCTAAAGGGAACGCAAGCCAGATTCGACAAAGCTTAAGCTGAAACATATTTGCGTTTATGACAAAAATGTAAAAAAAATTACAGAGATTTAGCTGAGAGATTGTTATTGTATAACAAATATTAACTAACGGAGAATTGATATGGGTATTAAGCGATTACTTATTATTACTACTGTGCTTCTCGTCGGTGCGATGTTTTTTGACGGCCTCTATCAAAAAGATGCACCATTGATGTGGCTTGCGGCAACTACAGTCAACTATGCCTATATGCGCGCGGCATTGATTGCTGTGCTGGTGATGCTGCTTGTGACAAC
>CAMPJF010000059.1 GCA_946886725.1 uncultured Candidatus Saccharibacteria bacterium
ATTATACATCTTGCTAGCCAGGCGCTTGTGTCGCTCCATGCGATCATGGTCGTTGTATACTTTCCAGATACGCTTTAGCCACATTGGAGCCTCGATAAGCATAAGGAAAGACAACACGAGCACCAAGAGTGTCGAAACGATAAGCGACAATAACGACCCTAGGCCGGTTAAAATATTCTGCCCAGCACGTGCAGCCCAACTAGTGGCGTTATCTTTAATTGAATTTACTGCTTGGTCAACTTGCGGCTGCAGATTATATTTTTCAACAAAGGCACCAAATCCTTGCGACTGCGCCGTTGCGGTGTCGACGATACCGGGGATGGTTTCGGCAAATTTTACTGTTTGCTGTGTAATCGGCGGTACCACAAAAAAAGCAAACGCCGCTAAAAAGGCAACCACGAGTATGTAGGCAATTGCCGTCCCGCCGACGCGACTTTTGCCAGGCAAATGCTTCGCCAAATAGCTAACCGGCGCATTTAAGGCAAGTGCAAGAAAGAAGGCTACGCCAATTAATATTAGTGCCGTTCGTGCGCTATATATCGCCAAGATCGCAAACGCAAAGCCAATAACTACCAGCCAAAAGCGTACAAAGGTTCGTGTGTCGATTTCAATTTTTACTTTCATGAGTTCTCCTAATCTGCTCATAGTATAGCAGGATGGCTTGAAAAAGAATATTTTATCACCCCAGATGTAATTGAGGTCATGATATGTTGAGGCTATACGAAAAATAAATGCAGTATCTGATGCGCCTACTTCGTATACAATCCGTTATTTTTTGCCGTAGTATTTAGCAAGGAAGGCTTCTTTGAACGAATAAAAGCTACCGTCCGCGATACTTGCGCGAATGTCGTCAACCAGCTTAATAATAAAACGCTCATTATGTATCGTCGCCAATGTATTAGAGAGCAGCTCATCACCCTTGAATAAGTGGTGAAGATACGCAGAGGTAAAATTTTGACACGTGTAGCAGTCACAATCGGCGTCAAATGGCGTAAAATCTTCACGATATTTAGCATTCGTAATATTTTTACGTCCATGCTGCGTATATAATGCACCGTTACGGCCAACGCGAGCAGGCGAGACGCAGTCGAAGGTATCAGCGCCGTTTTCAATGCAGGCAAAGATATCATCAGGTTCGCTAATGCCTAACATGTGACGCGGCTTGTCCTCTGGTAATTCCTCGCACATCCAGCTAACGATTTCGCCAATATTCTTTTTCGCCAGGGCACCACCCAAACCGAAGCCGTCAAAATCCATCGCCCCCAAAAAACGCGAACATTCACGGCGTAAATCTTCATAATTTGCACCTTGCACCACACCAAACAGCGCCTGAGGCGGACGATGTGAACGCTCTTTATTTAAGCGTTTGTGTTCTGCCAAGCTACGCACCGCCCATGGATGCGTCCGCTCTTTTAGTGACTCGACCTGATATTCGTATGAATCATGCAGTGTCGTCAGCTCATCAAACGCAAATGTAATATCAGCCCCGATCTGGTGCTGGATTTGCATTGATATTTCCGGCGTAAAGCGATGGCGACTACCATCTAGGTGCGACTTAAACGTCACGCCCTCATTATCAATCCAAGCCAAGCGTTCTTTTTTCGTCAAAGGCTTTTCAACGGCCGTACCATCCATATCAATCACTTTTTTAAACCCGACGCCAAGCGACATAACCTGGAATCCACCACTATCAGTAAAGGTTGGCTTGCTCCAGTTCATAAAGGCATTCAGCCCGCCAGCTTGATCCAAAATACCCGAGCCTGGACGCAAGTACAGATGATACGCGTTCGCCAACACCGCCTGCGCACCGACAGCCTCTAGCTGTTCGGGTGTAAGCGATTTTAAAGTCGCCTTCGTTCCGACCGGGATAAAAGCTGGCGTCTCGATGTCACCATGCGGCGTACTGATCGTTCCCGTGCGCGCCAGCGCATCGTCCAAACGGGTGTGAATTTGAAATGTCAGTGCATCACTCATCCTACTAGCGTACCATATCTGCCTCTGTTGGAAACTATAGTGCTATACTAAAATGAATAAATTTCACGAGGGAAGTCGAATGAATACACCGCTCACCATCGCCGTCGTCGCTGGAACAACCCGCGAACAGCGACTGTCTATCAACGCAGCAAAATACATCGCATCATACAGCCGCCAACTACCAAACGTAGAAATTATCCTGGTCGATCCGATGGATTTTCAATTTGACGGTGACGGCAACGATCCTGAAGGCAAAGACCCTCGCTATACCGACATCACCGCGCGCGCCGATGCATTTTTCATCGTCACCCCTGAATACAACCATAGTTTTCCGGGCAGCCTTAAGCGCATGCTCGATAGCGAACTAGCAAATTATAACCACAAGCCGGTAGCAATCGCTGGCGTCAGCAACGGCAACTGGGGTGGAGTACGTGCCGTCGAACAGTTATGTCTTGCTATTCGTGAGCTTGGCCTTGTTGTCATGAGTTGGGATGTATACTTCCCCTACGTACAAAAAATCTTCAAAGACGACGGATCGATGAATGCCGAGTTTACTGAACGCTACGAAAAACAACTTAGCAAATTATTAAGCGAACTAGTCTGGTTTGCTGAAGTATTAAAAGAAAAGCGCGAACAATAGTTCTTGTAAGCACGCCAGTTATGCTATATAACTAAAGCATGACCGTAATCGCTTGTTGCTTCGAGGTGAAAGATTAATTATGAGCATGGAGTTGCTTGCCTCAGATAAACTAGCATCTCCTTGGCTCCCACCTCAAGAAATGTGGCTGCACGACCCAGCCAAAGACGGCTATCTTGAAACACCGACCGTCAAATCTCGGCTCGTTGATCTCGACAAGCTTGTTACACTCGTAAAGGGGACTGTCAGCCCTCAATTCTCGTGGGAATCACCATTCAATGACGTACATCATTTGCAGTGGTATGGACGCAACTATCCAGTAACGAACGGTGATGATGGCATAGTTAATATGCACGAGTTCCGTGAATTAATAAATCGTAAAGCATTCATCTCGCGCGTGTTCCATAACAGAACACATCAGGTGACTTTGCCACCGCCCATTCCATCTGACGAAGTCATGCTTCACAGTATTAACGCAGAACGGACCGCTTTACAACTGTACCGTACCGCCCGCTTAGCAACACGATTAACGAGAATGCCACACATCCCAGAGAAAAAACTCATTCAACGACTGAACGAAGAGTACGAAAACTACACACTTTATGTCGAAAATGCGCGTGAAGTGCCGAAGGAATTCAGTCTTCTTGCGATTGAGGATGTTGAGGCGCGTGATGTTGATGAGATGCTTTTAATTAACAAGCGTCTTGGCAAATTGGCACTTGATACGATCCCCGTCAGACATCGACAAATCCTGCACGCGGCGTAGTATACTAAATATATGGCAACATTTTCTTTTGATATAGTTTCAGATTTCGACAAGGCAGAGATGAACAACGTCTTTGCGGGTACCGAGCGCGAGATAGGCACTCGATATGATTTTAAAGGCACCCCGGCTGGCATCGAATGGCTCGATGATAAAAAGGGTTTTAAGATTACTGGCGCAGGGGAGTGGCAATGTGATGCCGTTCTAGATATCGTTCGCAAAAAATTAGCAACACGCGAACAAAGCTCGAAGGTTTTAGATTTAACAAAAACGCCCATCGAATCAAACTTAAAGACAACATGGGAAATTCCATTCAAACAAGGATTGTCACAAGACGACGCCAAAAAGATCACCAAACAGCTTCGTGAAGAAGCGCCAAAAGTAAAAACGCAAATTCAAGGCGATATGGTACGTGTTACTAGCGGTAGTAAAAATGATCTGCAAGATGTCATAGCTTTGCTGCGCAACACCGATTACGAATTTCCATTACAATTTATTAACTACCGCTAACAGAGAGATTATTCATGCCCACCTCACCTGCAATCGTAACGATAGACCATTTCCATATGGAGTTCGGTAGTGAGACCATCATCAACGATCTTAGCTTCGACATAAAACGCGGTGAAACATTCGGACTTCTGGGCTCGAACGGTTCAGGAAAAACGACGATTATCCGCGCCCTCCTCGGCATTTATCAACCTACATCTGGCAATCTGCTGATCGATAACAAAGAATACGCCGTTAATAGCGGCATTAAACTGAGTTATTTGCCAGAAGAACGCGGCTTGTATAAAAAAGAATCGGTCATGACCGTCATGACCTATTTTGGGCAACTGAAGGGATTGACGAAGCATGATGCGATTAAATGGTCAATGAATTACCTCGAACGTGTCGGACTGGCGGACAAAGCAAAGACACGACTCGACAAACTCTCAGGTGGTCAGCAGCAAAAAATTCAATTAGGGGTAACTATCATGAACGATCCCGAACTCTTAATCTTGGATGAACCGACGAAAGGCTTCGACCCAATTAACCGCCGATTACTAATGAACATTATCGAAGAGCATCAGCAGTCAGGCGCGACGGTTATATTTGTTACGCACCAAATGGAGGAAGTAGAAAGACTTTGCGATCGCATTATTTTATTAAAAAACGGTGAAGCAAGCGCATACGGAACGATCGAAGACGTCAAAAAGAAATTTAACGGAGCATCGCTTGATGATATCTTCTTGCGCATCTATGGGGATGCCGATGCAAAGGATGAGGAGTAGATATGCATAATCTGAAAACAGTATTTACCTTTGAAGTCATGCGCACGCTGCAAAAAAAATCATTCTGGCTGACAGCCCTGTCATTTCCGGTCGTCATCACACTTGTCTTTGCCGTTATCTTCTTCTCAAACCAAGCAACCGAACAAGCATCACTCGATACGAAAAACCAAAAATTCTCTTTGGCCGTTACCGACAGTGCGCAGCTGATCAACCCATCGCTACTTGATGAGATTAAAGCAAAAAAAATCCAGTCGAAAGATGAGGGAATCGCCGCCGTCAAGTCGGGTAGCATCGATGCGTATTTTTACTATCCGTCAGACGTAAGCACGCAAAAAGTCGAAGTATACGCCAAAGATGTTGGCCTCTTTGACAATAACCGCTATCGTGGCATGGCAGAAGCGTTAATCCAACAATCTGCTATTGCTAACGTCGATTCGCAAACCTTATCGATTCTTCAAAATAAGGTGAATTATGATTCAACAACGTACAAGAATGGCTCTGAATATGATGGCTTCAAGCAACTCATCGCGCCTGGCGCCTTCTTAGTTCTATTCTATATTCTGATTGCAATGTTTGGCAGCCAAATGCTAACCAGCACAACCGAAGAAAAGGAAAATCGAGTCATAGAAATGATTTTAACGACAATTAAAGCACGGACGTTAATTATAGGAAAGATTCTTTCATTAATCGTATTGGCATTCATCCAAATCATCGTCATTATTATACCGACGCTGCTGATATACCTGCTATACGGCAGTGAGCTTTCGCTTCCAAATATCGATCTGACAAACCTGCCACTTGATCCGCTTCGCATAGGAATAGGTGCAGCGATTTTTGCAAGCAGCTTTTTACTTTTCACAGGTCTGCTCGTCGCTATCGGAGCCGCTATGCCAACGGCTAAAGAGGCTAGTGGTTTTTTCGGTGTCATTATGATGTTTATATTTGGTCCTTTATACGCGTTTTCACTATTCATTTCCGCGCCGCAGTCATCGATTGTCACTTTCCTGAGTTTCTTCCCATTGACGGCGCCGATTCCCCTCATGCTCCGTAATGCCGTCGGAAACTTAAGTATAGCCGAAGCCTTAATTGGCATCGTTGCTTTGTCAGTTAGTGCAACAATCGTCATGATCATAGCGATTCGACTGTTCCGCTACGGCGCGTTGGAATATTCGAAGCGCCTTTCATTTAAGTCATTTTTCGCGGCCAAAAAAAATACGCCGCGTTAGTAGCGGCGTATTTACGCGAAGGAGATCACTAATTATAGTATGCGATAACTCCAAACATAGTGAGGACAACAGCCGCCGCAGATGCAACAGCAAGTCCCATTCTATTTGGGTAATAGTCAACCTTTGCAGCCGCTTTCTTTGATGTAGGTTTTGAAGATTTTTTTACCATAAGCATAGTGTACTTTATATAGCCTGGCCAGACAAGCCGTAGCGCCAACAGCACTCCTTACGACCCCGACTGGAGGTATCTATTTTTTGACAAAGCGCAAAGCAGAATATATAGTAAGTATATGATCACAGCAGAAAAAACAATCGGCTGCGTAAAGGCCGCAACAGAAATCTTAGGCGACAAATGGACGCCTCAGTTGCTACGTTATTTTGCTAATGAAAAATCCGTGCGCTTTTGCCATCTCCAAGACCTTGTTGGCGGCATCAATCCACGTACACTTTCCGCCCGGCTCACACATCTTGAGCAAGAAGATATCATCGAGAAGGTAGCAGTCAGCTCGCCAGCTCGCTGCGAATATCATTTGACTGAGAAGGGCAAGGAGCTCCTGCCAATTCTTCGCGACATGGAACGATGGAGTACTCGGTATAGTCACCACAATGGCTAAGCACACTCTCAGCATAGTTATATAAAAT
>CAMPJF010000060.1 GCA_946886725.1 uncultured Candidatus Saccharibacteria bacterium
CCGCTACTTTTTTGTCGTCCGCTGGCTGCGAAGCAGTCGGAGTCGCCGCAGGCTGAGCCGTACGTCGCTGCACCGCATATGCGCCTCCTACAAGTAAAACGGTCAAAATGCCGCCGATTAATAGAAAACTGAGTATCGAACCACCCTGATTTGAACTCGCCATAGGTTACCTCTCATTTACTTTTTTTTATTATATCCCCTTTCACCCCTAAGCGCAACTTAGTGATTTTATGCTACACTACTAACATGTTAGTGACAGTCGACACCGGTGGGACAAAAACGTTAATCGCCAGCTTTGAACAAAATGGTGATATTGGCGAAATGATTAAATTTCCTACGCCGAAGAATCAAGACGATTACGTCGCACTGCTACGCAAAACGCTTCAAGAAAATTATGCAGGTATGTCGATTGAAGCAGTTGTTGTTGGCCTACCTGGGATTGTCAAAGATGGTGTTGCCATCTGGTGTAACAACCTTGGCTGGAAAAACTTCAACGCCGCCCAAGCGCTTACCGGTGTACTTGGCGATGCGCCAGTTCTCATCGAAAATGATGCAAATCTTGCTGGCCTTTCAGAAACAAAGATTCTCAGCCCAGTACCCACCTCATCGCTTTACGTAACCGTCAGTACCGGTATCGGCACTGGCATTATTACCAGCGGAAAGATCGACCCTGCACTTCGCTATAGCGAGGGGGGGCGAGCGCTTGTCGAATTTGACGGTGTGGTTCGCGAGTGGGAAAGCTTCGCCTCTGGTAGAGCGATTTATCAGACCTACGGAAAATACGCCCGTGACATAACCAGCGAGAAAGTCTGGAAACAGGTCGCCGACCGCATCAGCCGAGGCTTCCTCGCAATGATCCCTATCATTCAGCCAGAAATCATCATTATCGGTGGCAGTATCGGTAGCTACTTTGATAAATACGGACCCCAGCTCGAAGCACTACTAAAAGAGAAGCTTCCCGTACATATCACCTGCCCTCGTATTATTCCTGCAGCCCACCCCGAAGAAGCTGTGATTTATGGATGCTATTATTATGCCGTCGATTACCTTGCTAGTCAGTAAATTACAGGCCGACCACCCAGCATATACCTTTACGGCCAGTGACACCTTTCGCTGGTCCCCGCAAGAGAAACGAATTTACTATGATCAGTCCTCGGAGGACAGTGCCTCACTTCTCCACGAACTATCCCATGCAACATTAGGACACAGCCAATACAATAAGGATATCGAGTTAATCGAAATGGAGCGAGACGCATGGGAGTACGCTATAGCTACATTAGCCGTCGATTACGATGTTGCGATCAGCGACGACATCGCCCAAGACGCACTAGACACCTACCGCAATTGGCTACACGCCCGAAGCGCCTGCCCGCAGTGTGCTGCCACGGGCGTACAAACAAAAAAGAATGAATACAAGTGTATCGCTTGCGGGACGAAATGGCGCGTCAACGAGGCGCGAGTCTGTTCGTTGCGAAGATATCGCCTATAAAAATACCCCAGAGACTGAACTCTGGGGTATTTTTATGCAATGCGTTGTTTACGCAGAAGCGTCAGTAACAACTTTTTTGCGGCGTGAAATCCGACCACCTTTTGCGCCAGCGATACGTGCTAGCTCAGGATTAGCGGCGAATCCACCTGTACGGCCGTTCTGTCCGCCCTTTGCACCAATCTTCGCGTAGAAGTTTGGATCTTTTGCTAAGTTCTTTGCAGCCGCTTTTTGGCCACCAGCTTTTGTTCCAGCCATGGATTAATTCTCCTCTTATCTAAGGTCTCCACCTCAGTTATTACCTCACATATGATATGTGTATGTTTTTATATTAGCATAGCATAGCCATTTTGTCAATATGTACATAAGCACTTTTTTATTATATTTGTACTGTTGCACATATCCAGCTAGTGCTATATTATAAATATGCACCTGTTTGAATCCCAAATTTAGATTCAAATGCAAAAACAAACGACCCTATCTGCGAGATGGGTCGTTTTTTATTTGAATAAATCTTTAGAGCAACGCGGCAATTAAAGCGGGCACAGACAGGTTATCTGTCTGTACCCGTAAGCTATGACCGATCATTATCTATAGGAGTATACCTATACTGCTTGGATAGCCACCCCAAGATCGAGCGGGCGGCCAACAAAACTAGACCTTCATCAACCAACCCCAATAGCGGAAAAGCATCTGTTGGCTCAGGAAATACTGCGTATATCACGCCTACTAATGTAGCGCCAATAATCGCAGCCTTCCTTGCCTTACTTGCATTGGGATCTCGTAACAAGCGCCAACTCGCCTTAAAGACACCTAGCTTCCGCAACTTGCTGTACTTATTAAATGCGTTCGACATGTCTATCTACCCCTCCATCGCTAATGTAGCTCGTAGCCTACCAGGTCATTAAACATGCATCTCACCCTAGAGTCAAGGCTAAACCTGATGTCTTGCAAATCTCAGCTGAAAGCCTCTATATACACATCTTTTAATCTAGTCGTAAGTTTCGACAGATTTTCAGTAGCGTTTAATGATATAGCGTTTAATCCATCGTAACTTGTACCAAGCGTACTTTGAGCAGTAATGTATCTAGCCTTATCTTTTGATTGATGAGCAGTAATAAGTTCTTCCCATGCTGCTTTCACTGCAGTGGACTTTTCAACTGCTACTTGCTGAGTCGGCTTAAAGGCAGCACTCACCGTTAAGGCCTGCACATCGTTGACTACTTGCCCCCAAAGCTCGACTTGCGCATCCCACGTCACGTCACTCACCTCACTAGGCGGAAGCGCCGACGCACTTATTTTTGCCAGCCGATGATCGTCTGCAATATACGCAGTAACGATATTGAGCTGCTTTTGGAACGCGACTGCATTTGCGACGAGATTTTGACATGCAACCTGTGCATCCCGATACTCCGCAACAAAGCGTTGCTGCCATGTCACCGCGGCAGATACCTGACATACTGACGACTGCTCAGAGTTAATGCGCTGCGATACACCCTCAAGCTCCACGAGTAGCGCGCCCTGATCTTTTTCGTTCGCAACCGGTAACTCAATAATTTTTTTGATATCAGACTTGGCTGTTTGATGCCACTGAATGTAGCTAGGTGCGTACTGCGCCCATACATGTCGACTCCAAAGCACATAGCACCCAACAACTACCACCAATACGGTGACACTTATACCAAGCAAACCCTTCCTTGAGCGCCATCCACGCAATCGCGACAGCATCATCATAGACCGATCCCCAGCTGCGTCGACCATAGCTCACTTGCGGTCGGCCAAGCATTAAAAGCACACCCCTGTAAATCAATTGACTGTTGCTGCATCACCTGCGCAGGCTGACCAGCACCCGAACAATTAGAATGCCCGTGCCCCAGCCAGTGCCCCGTTTCATGATTGACGACCATGTGACGATAATCACGCAGCGACCCTCCGGCATTATTCCACGACGGTGTCGCGCCTTGCCATCGATCCTGATTAATAATAACGTATCGGCCAGCCCGACAGCTGTAATCTACGCCACACCCAGATGAGAAGCTTGTCATTTGTGAAGCTTCGCTAAGTGCTAATGTAAAATCACCGCTATTTTGCACCTCCTGGAATGTCACTCCTAGACGCGACCAGCCGCGACCGTCATTAAGCGTTGCGTTCGCTTGCGCGCGGAACTCAGCTAAATTAGTCGTTATACTACCCCTTGTCATGATGTCGTACGTCACGACTCGTCCAGTAGCTGCCTTTTTTGCCTGCGCAGCAGCCTGTTCGGCGGCATTTTGATCCTTCAGCCACTGCGGCTCAGTCAGCGCCGGCATCTTAAAGGTTGCCAGTGTTGCCGGCGTGCGCTGCAGGCGTGTGACCTGAGAACTTAACTCCTCGGCATCAGGTGATGAACTGACTGTTGGCATAGCTGGACTGAACGCCAATAGTCCAGCGCCAACCGTTGCATACGTTACAGAACACATCATACACATAATTTATCTCTTATTATATACCAAATCGCTTACGCTAACGGTGCGTTATGAATTAATCATCGCCCACATTGCCGCCTGATTACGCTCGAATTGATGGTAGCTGTGACTTCCTAACTCAACTAACAAGCTCGGCACGCCAATCGCCTGCGCGTACCAATCATCCGCAGTACCCGTAACGGAGTACTCAAACGCTGCGTCAGACTGTCCAGTAATATTCCGATAACCCGATAGCTGCGCATACGTAGCAGCAAGCGTCACCGAATTGCCAGCTTGATTAGCTGCCACCATGCTACCAATACTATGGTAAGAAAGAATCACCCTCGGACGCAACCGCTGCGCTAGCCCGCTAATTGCCTTCACCTCCGGTTCAGACATAGCCGACTCTCCGCCGCCGCCAGGAAACGGCTGGTTATTGACGGTTGTAATATCTTTTTGCCAATCGCCCGTCGCAAAGTTACGGTTTAGGTCGACATTATTAGCATTCACGCGATCACCACGAGCCATCCCATCCGGGTTAATTACCGGCACGACAACGACGGTCACATGCGCAGGTATAGTACGCGCCTTTGTATCAAGATCTTGAATCCAACGCTCCATCAATGCCTTTGTACTACCCTCACTGCCATGAATCGCCCCCGTGTATAAAATCGTGGTCGCACCATCACCAAAATAATATGCATTAATCGACCTTCCTTGCACAGAAGTACCTATCGCACCAATGGTGTAGCATGTCGTCCGACTCGTAAAGTTCCACGCTGAATTACCGCCAATATCGAACTGGCTTTGTAAGTCACTAGTTATCTTAATCGTAAAGTCGGTACATTTCGCAGTGCCATTCGTAGTGATGAATAGCTGATTATCTTTTCTATTTATTAAGGTGACACCTCCCCTCAGAGTAATAAATTTACTCACATCTTGCCTATCGGAAAGTGACTGATCGAATGTAACGACAACCGTTGAACCCAGCGCGACACCCGTAGTCCCTACGTTCACACCAACAACCTTTGGTCCACCCGAAGTCTTAAAGGCAAGCGTATGGGCCTGCACAAGTCCACTGCCATCAATCGCCTCTACCGCCCTCGTCACCAACTCATAGTCTGATGATCGTGGCAATTCTGCGACTATCTTTACAACATAGCCAGTATCAGTAATGGCCATCGAAGTCGGTACCTCTGTACGACTCTCTCCCTCCAAACGGTAGAGGATTGCATCGACTTTAGTCAGCTTTTTATCCGTTGCAATTGCTATTTCCGTCGGCTTCCCATATACAATCTCACTCGCCTTGATGGATGAATCCTTTATGGTTGTCGCCGAGAGCGTTTGAATACTTTTCGCGACGATTGTCGCCACATCCTTGTTATTAAACTGCCGAACCAATTTTGCCGAGTACGTTTGGCTCTGAACCAGGCCTAATGCTTCAACTCCACAGGATAAAGTGACCTGCCGCGTCGCGCATTGAGTTTGCTTATCAGCTACCCTTAGAACGTACGAAAAGACCGTATCTTTTCCACTAAGACGGATTTCGAGAGGGCGAGAAACAGGAATCGGTCGATCGAGGATTTTAGTATCTGCCATCACCGGCGAGCCGACCTTGATTGAAAATGTCTGCTGAGCAAACCATCCGCCGTATGGGGACAATGTTACTTTTGTCACACCTGGCTGCGGCGCATCGACTGGAGTAATACACACTGATCGCGTCGCAACTCGCCAACTACCAATCTGCACATCCTGCTTTAGGGTCGCTTCGTATGTCGATTCAGCAGATGAACGATGAATACCGGGCAATAAGGTTAGTCGCTTTATGCATGTGTCGCTATCATAAGAAAATGCGACAGGCTTTTCAATCATAAACGCAGGGACATAGATACTACCGAACAAAATAAAAAATCCAACGGGGATAGTATATCGCTTGGGCAGCGCCCGTAGCCTATCAGTAAATGCAAAAAGTAGGTTTAGTTTTTGTTTTAATTGCATACCTTACTATTTTAACATGGCGCTTATGTTAATCACTTCAGTAATACAAGTCGTCAGAGGTCGATATATAAATGTTTTACAACAAAGAAAAAGACCACCCTATTAGGATGGTCTCTTTATAATTCGGCACCGTGCTAGTTTCCCACTTGTGGCAGTATAATCGCCGCTGCTGAGCTTGACTTCTGTGTTCGGAATGAGAACAGGTATTTCCTCAGCGCCATGGGCACCGAAGTAAGGCTTTGACGCTTTGCGCTGATCTCACGAAGATCAGTGGGCGGTGGTTCAAAAAAGCCTCGCTTCGATGTCCAAAACTTTGGACACGGTATTTGGAATGTAAAAAATGAATTTTATTTCATTGATTGACATTGGTGATTAACACCAATTACTAGTTAAGTCTACCTCATCACCTCTGTTAATACAAGTATTAACATGCAGTGACAAGGACATAAAAAGGCGATGGGACTATTAGTACGCTTTAGCTCCATACATTGCTGTACTTCCACCTTGCGCCTATCAAACAGATAGTCTTTCTGTGTCCTCATAGGGAAAT
>CAMPJF010000061.1 GCA_946886725.1 uncultured Candidatus Saccharibacteria bacterium
GAGGTACTATAATGGAAGTTATTAATACAATTGTCGATGGATTCGTCGCAGTAATCAGTGCGATCGTAAACGCAATTGTTGCCGTCGTGAAAGCGATTGGCGACGCCCTTATTAGCTTAATTAATGCAATCGGAAATTTATTTTAGGAGCCGGGGAATGACAAAAAGTAAGAAGACAGAAGAATTAGAGCAACAGATCGCCGAACTAACGAATGACTTGCAGCGTACGCGTGCGGATTTCGAAAACTACCGAAAGCGCAGTGAGGGCGACAAAGCGGCAACGTATCAACATGGTCAATCCGCAGCTATCTTAAAGCTGCTACCGGTGATTGATAATATTGAGCGTGCCGTGGCCTATACTCCCGCCGAGCTAGCAGATAACAAATGGGTGCAAGGCATTGCTGGTTTGGTAAAAAACCTTGAAAAATCACTTGAAGGTTTGAATCTGAAGCGGATCGACGCTGCCGCCGGTGCCGATTTTAATCCTGACGTCCACGAAGCCATTCAGTTTGACGAAGAAGCACAAGGTGACAAAGAGGTTATCGCCGAAGAGCTGCAAGCTGGCTACGTCCTGAACGGTCAGCCAATCCGCCATGCCATGGTAAAAGTGACGCGCAAATAAGCGTTATAGTTATATATTTCACATACAGCTCTATTTTCCCTTGTTACTATAGGTCAGTACAATAAAGGGGGAATTCAAATGGATAACGATACAAACGACACAAAGCGTATAGCGATGATCGTTCACGATTACTTCGAGCAGTCCGAGATGGAAGATGTGCGGATTCTTTTACAGCAAGCAGGACATGATGTTGATCTTATAGCGCCCGACAAGGAAGAGGTGCACGGATTGCACCACGTCGAGATGGGGGATACGTTTGATGTTGACGTTCAGCTGAGCGACGCTGATCCGGAAGATTACGATGCAGTCGTTCTGCCTGGCGGGACGGTTAATGCTGATCAATTGCGCGTAAACGCTGATGCGCTTAACTTTGTCGAATCAGTGTACAACAGCGATAAAGTAGTGGCAGCGATTTGCCATGCGCCATGGGTACTTGTCTCGCTGGGATTGGTTGAGGGTAAGACACTTACTTCGTATCCGACACTAAAAGATGACATTCAGAACGCAGGCGGTAAATGGATCGATCAAGATGTTGCCACCGACGGAAGTATTATTACAAGTCGTAATCCAGACGATATTCCAGCATTTGCAGCCGCGATTAATGCCCAGCTAATCGATTAATAACCGCTAAACTGCTCGACTAATTAGCACTCTTGACATGAGAGTGCTAATTTTATTACAATATAAATATTGGCAATCTATATGCTAGAGTGCTAAAATAAGGACATAGAAATTCTACAGAATAATGACAAACGGAGGAAATAGTAATGGGTAAAATTATCGGAATTGACCTTGGTACGACCAACAGCGCGTTCGCGTATATGGTTGCAGGTAAGCCAGAAGTGATTGCGAATGCTGAAGGTAATCGCACGACGCCTTCAGTGGTCGCTATTAATAAAAGTGGTGAACGATTAGTTGGCCAGGTGGCGCAGCGCCAGCGTGTAACCAATGCTAAAAACACTATCTACGGCGTAAAGCGTTTGATTGGCCGCAAGTTTAGCGACAAAGAAGTGCAAAAAGACCATGATATTATGCCATACGAAATCGTCAAAAAGGGCGACGGCGTTGCTGTAAAGATGGGCGACAAAGATTACTCTCCAGAAGAAGTATCGGCAATGATTCTCTCAAAGATCAAAGCGGACGCTGAGGCCTTTCTGGGCGAAAAAGTCACCGAAGCGGTTATTACCGTCCCTGCGTACTTCGATGACTCGCAGCGCCAGGCAACCAAAGATGCCGGTAAAATTGCCGGTCTTGAAGTTAAGCGCATTATTAACGAGCCGACTGCTGCGGCACTTGCCTATGGTCTTGAAAGCAAGAAAGATGAAAAAATCGCCGTATTTGACCTTGGTGGTGGTACGTTTGACGTGTCAGTGCTCGAGCTTGGTGACGGCGTCTTTGAAGTCCGCTCGACGAATGGTGACACTCACCTTGGCGGTGAAGACTTCGACAACCGTATCGTTAACCACTTCCTGGATGTCTTCAAGAATAACGAAGGAATTGATCTTAAATCCGACAAAGCAGCAATGCAGCGCCTGAAAGATGAGGCGGAAAAAGCCAAGAAGGAACTTTCATCAACGAATGAATACGAAATCAACCTGCCATTCCTTACTGCTGACGCGGAAGGTCCAAAGCACTTCGAGTACAAACTAACCCGCAGTAAGCTTGAAGATTTGGTGAGTGATTTGATCGACCGCCTTGCTGAGCCTGTTGAAAAAGCGCTCAAGGATGCCGGCGTAAAAGCAAGCGAAATTGATGAAATCGTGCTTGTTGGTGGCATGACTCGTATGCCAGCTGTTGTTGAGAAAGTGAAATCAATCTTTGGCAAAGACCCATTGAAGGGTGTTAACCCTGACGAAGTCGTTGCTATCGGTGCGGCTATTCAGGGTGGTGTGCTAGCAGGTGATGTCAAAGATGTTCTCCTGCTTGACGTCACTCCACTCTCACTTGGTATCGAAACGATGGGGGGTGTCACGACTAAACTTATCGAACGTAACAGTACAATTCCAACCAGCAAGTCAGAGACATTCTCGACTGCTGCCGACAATCAGCCACAAGTAGAAATTCACGTCTTGCAGGGTGAGCGCGAAATGTCATCTGACAACAAGTCCCTTGGTCGCTTTACGCTAGATGGTATTGCGCCTGCGCCTCGTGGTGTGCCACAGATCGAAGTTACATTTGATCTCGACGCTAACGGTATCTTGAATGTTACCGCCAAAGACAAGGGAACTGGCAAGGAGCAGAAGATTACAATTTCTGACAGCGGCAATCTTTCGAAGGAAGACATTGAAAAGGCGGCCAAAGAGGCTGAAGCTCACGCTGAAGAAGATAAGAAAAAGCGCGAAGCAGTCGATGCGCGAAATACCCTAGAGAATGCTATTTACCAGGCAGAAAAAATGCCAAACGAATACAAAGACAAGATTAGCGACGAAGATAAAAAGGTCATCGCTGATGCTGTCGAGGAAGCGAAAAAGCATAAAGATTCTGATGATAAAGACGAACTAGAAGCAGCTGGCAAGGAATTGCTAGAAAAGATTCAAACGATCGGCGCGAAACTGTACGAAGCCGCTGATGCAGAGGAAACGCCTGCCTCTGAAGATGGCGACGCTAAAAAAGACGAGCCAGTCGAAGGCGAAGTTGTCGACGAAAAAGACGACAAAAAGAAGAAGTAGTAAATTTAAAAAGCCGCATCTGCGGCTTTTTAAATAGCCTATTCTTCGTTGAAGTAAATGGGCTGCAGTGCGTTTGACCGCAAACCGCATCTCGCTTGTGTTTACCTCTATAAAAAGGTACAGTAGTACTAATGAACATACAAGACGAACTTTCCAAGATTTTTAAGGGTGAACTTGATACAACGGCCGAGACACTAGAGTTTTACAGCCACGACGCCAGTCTTTTCGAACTAAAACCACAGGTTGTGGCCTTTCCTAAAGATGCCGATGACGTCAAGGCGACAGTTAATTTCGTTAATCAGAATAGAGCTGAACACCCTGAATTAAATATCACACCACGCTCTCGTGGGACGGATATGTCAGGTGCGGCAATCGGTGATTCGATCTTGCTGGATGTTAGCAAGCACATGAATATACTGCACGAAGTAACGTCAACTAGTGCGCACGTGCAGCCAGGAATGCTATACCGCGAATTTGATGTCGAAACGCTAAAACAAGGTAGTATCCTGCCAAGTTATCCAGCTAGTCGCGATCTTGCCTCGGTCGGTGGGATGGTCAGCAATAATTCAGGTGGTGAAAAATCGTTAGAATACGGGAAGACCGATAATTTCGTTACCGAACTGAGCGTTGTGCTGAGCGACGGGAACGAGTATGTTATCAAGCCGTTAAGCCGCGACGAACTAAATGCCAAGATGGGACAGGATGACTTTGAGGGAAATTTGTATCGGCGAACGTTTGAATTGCTTGACGCTAATTATGATGAGATTCAGGCAGCCGCGCCAAAGGTCAGTAAAGATTCGACCGGATATCATCTATGGAATGTCTGGAAACGCGATACGGGCATTTTTGATCTGACAAAGCTATTCGTCGGCGCGCAGGGCACCTTAGGAATCATCACCGATATCAAGGTGAATCTTGTGCCGAAACCGGCGCACTCCGGGACACTTGTTTGCTATATGCGAACGATCGATCAGCTAGGAGAGGTTATTCCAACTGTGCTGTCGCACAAACCGGCTACCTTTGAAAGCTTCGATGATAACACTCTGTGGTTATGCTTCAAGTTCTTTTTCTCGTTTATAAAAAAATTAGGCCTATGGTCATGGATTAAACTTGCGCTGCAACTGATCCCAGACGGAATTATGCTAATCAAAGGTGTTCCACAGTTAATCTTGCTGATCGAATTTACCGGCGAGAGTGTTGACGAAGTGCAGCACAAGATTCATAAAATGAAGCTTGATCTTAAGAAGTACGACTTTACCTACATGGAAGAAAATGAGACCGAAGCAAAATCGCGTAAGTTTTGGCTCATGCGCCGTGAAAGCTTTAATCTTTTGCGCAGTAAAGTGAAAGACAAACACACAGCACCGTTTATTGACGATTTCGTTGTCCCTCCAGCGCGACTAACGGAATTTTTGCCGCAACTGCGCGCAATCATTAAAAAGTACAATCTGCTCGCGACGATCGCTGGACATATGGGCGATGGAAACTTTCATGTTATTCCGCTAATGAAGATCGAAGATCCGAAAGAGCGCGCCAAGCTAGAGCCAGCGATGAAAGAGGTTAACGACCTAGTGATTGGCTACGGTGGATCGGTGTCTGGTGAGCATAACGACGGCATGATTCGTGGTCCGTGGCTGAAGGAAATGTATAGCCCGAGTGTGCTTGGGTATATGGTAGAAATGAAACAACTCTACGACCCAAATAACATCTTTAACCCACACAAGAAAACGGATGCAAATTGGGAGTATAGCTTTGCGCATATCCGCGAAAAGTTTTAACCGCCAAAGCAAATAATTTTACTAGCACTCTTGTATAAGGAGTGCTAGTTTTATACAATAGATACAGATGAGTAAACGTGATTATTACGAAGTACTAGGCGTCAGCAAGAATGCTTCTGCGGACGAACTTAAAAAAGCCTACCGCAAGGCAGCTGTTCAACATCACCCCGATAAAGAGGGTGGTGACGAGACGAAGTTTAAAGAGATTAACGAAGCCTACGAAGTACTAAAGGATCAGCAAAAACGTCAGCGATACGATCAGTTTGGCCATGCGGGAGTTGGTGGAAATGGTGGCGGTGGCTACGGTGGTGGAAATCCATTTGAAGGTTTTGGTGGGCAGAACGTACATTTCGATTTTGGCGATGGCGGACTAGGCGATATATTCGGGCAGTTTTTTGGCGGCGGGGCTGGCCCGCAGCAGCGCGGCCCAAAGCGCGGGCGTGACGTCGAAACAACATTGACGCTCGCATTTGAGCAAGCGATTTTTGGTGTGGAAGAAGAGATTACTCTTGATATGGAGGACGAATGTTCGCACTGTAAGGGCACGACTGTCGAGCCTGGCCATAGTATGAAGACTTGCCCGACCTGCAAGGGAGCGGGTCAGCAGGCGCGAGTAATGAATACGATATTTGGTCAAATCCAACAAGCGGTTACCTGCGAGACATGTCATGGCGCTGGCAAAATCCCCGAAAAGGTCTGTACAGTTTGTAAGGGCAAGGGCACTGAACGTCGCAAGCAGAAAGTGACGCTAAAGGTCCCTGCAGGAATTGATGACGGTTCGACGATTCGCTTAAAAGAACGCGGCGAAGCCATTGGCGCTGGTGAACGAGGGGACCTATATGTCCATATTCGCGTCAAAGCACACAAGAAATTTACGCGCGAAGGCGATATTATACTATCCGAAGAGCACGTTAGCATGATTGATGCTGCGCTGGGGACGGAAATTGACGTTGATACTGTTGACGGCGCTGTTCGGATGAAAGTTCCAGCCGGTACGCAGAGCGGGACGGATTTTAAATTATCTAATCATGGCGTACCACACCTTCGTAATGCCACGCGCGGCCCTCAGATCGTTAGCATTATTGTCGATACTCCGACAAAATTGAGCAAAAAGCAAAAAGAACTGCTCGAGCAGTTTGACACGAAAAAACGCGGAATATTTTAAAAAGCGCTAGTGGTATTGACTTTTTATACTGTTTATGTT
>CAMPJF010000062.1 GCA_946886725.1 uncultured Candidatus Saccharibacteria bacterium
AATAGTGATTATCTATATCCTTCTGGGCTCGGCTGGCAAGTGGGGGGTACGTATGCCGATAATGCGCCTACAGGATTTTCACTTGGAGGTATGTTCGGCGTCGATTCATCGGCATCTGTCGTAGGAATGCGATTCTATGCGGTAGAAGCCAAAGCGGGCTGTGAAGCACGTCTGTTTGAGGGCAATACCGAGGTTGCATTAAAAGTTGATGTCACGCTCGTCCTAGGCTGGAACACGATCTTGTTTGATGCGCCGTACGTTGCTAATTACGGCACCGATTACACCGTGGCGATATTTCAGCCAGGGCCTAATCCGGCTAGCTATACGGCGCAGCTAAATATGTATACGACCACAAAGACGCAGGTCGGCCCCGCGTATAGTCAAAGCGACACCGCTGGTCGGTACGGGTCTGGCTCTGGACGCCCAAGCGAAATATCATCCGCATGGTATGGGGTTGATGTTATTGTCGACGCTCAGCCTAGTGCACTGGACGTGACTTACGGTGCGACAATCGCACTAGAAAATGCCAAGCCGGGGGCGCTCGGTTCGGAGTGGCTGATTGGCGGTGCCGGAGATATAAATAACCTTGGGTTCGCCCGACAGTTCAGTGTTAATGTAGGTGAAACGATCGACTTTTCATGTGATGGTGACGGAACGGTTCTTGATATTTATCGAATCGGCTACTACGAGGGAGCGGGGTGGCGCAAAGTCTCGACGTTAACTAATATCGCGACAGATCAGCCGGATCCAGATGTCATTCCTGATTCTAACGGTGGTGTCACCTGCACTAACTGGTCGATCACGGCATCGTGGGCTGTACCAGCTGGGGCGATGAGCGGGCTGTTTGTTGGGGTTTATCGAAATCTCGCAGGCAATAACGCTTCGTATATTCCATTTTGCGTACGTGACGATGCCAAGGCGGCTGATATTATTGTGAAATTATCAGATACAACTTGGGCGCTTGCTTATAACTATTATGGCACGCCAGCCGCACCCCTAACAGGCAAATCGCTTTACGGATCGGGCGGGCCGCTGGGTGATGCCTCAACCCGCGCTCATGCCGCCAGCTATCATCGGCCAATCGTCACTCGTGAAGGTATCGCTCAGACGTATTGGCTGAATGCTGAGGCGCCGTTAATCCGCTTCCTGGAGGATAGTGGCTATAACGTTAAATACGTCGCATCTAAAGATATTGATGCAAATCCATCCGTGCTTGATAACGGCGGATTACTGATTTCATCTGGCCACGACGAGTACTGGTCGCAGGGGATGCGCGACGGGGTCGAGGCTTTCCGTGATGCGGGTAAGCACGTCTTGTTTATGTCGGGGAACGAGGTATTTTGGCGCACGCGTTTTTCACCAGATCATACTGTTATGTGGTGCTACAAGGATACGATGAATGGCCCAGCTGCCCATATTGCTGGGACTCCGCTAGATCCAATCAGTTGGACAGGTACATGGAAAGATACTCGCTGGCCTGGACGTCGCCCAGAACATACGATAACGGGTACTGATTTCCGTATGAATGGTGTGAATGATTATCCGGCAACATTTACCCAGTCGGCGGATTACGCATCGCATCCGGTATGGCGCGATACGACACTATCGGCGGGCGACATTACGGTCCAGGGTTTGATTGGTTTTGAAGCGGACGAAATACTTCCGACGCAGCCAGAAGGTTCATCGGTCGTGTTAGCGCAGCATATATTTAATATTGACGGCAAGCGAGCTGACGATAATGGGCAAGAATATAATGGGAACGGTGACCTAAACTGGGGTATTGTTTCGCAGCGGTATACATCTGGCGCAGTGGTTGTCGGGTTTGGTACGTGTCAGTGGGCGTGGGGCCTTGATGATGTGCACGATCGATCTATTCCTGCCGCCAACTCGAACATCCAGCAGGTAACAGCTAATTTACTAGCCGACCTGGGTGCGCTGCCAGAAACATTGCGTAGCGGAGTTGTATTGCCTACGCCAGCGGTTTCGTTGGATATTTATGGCCTTATTCCTGCATCGGTACGCACTGGTAAGGTAAAGGTTTGGGACGGCAGTCAGTGGCAGCCGCATCCGTTAAGAGTATGGGACGGTAGTCAATGGGTGACGCGACCGGTTTCGGGTCATGACGGCACTGACTTTGTCGTTGGAAAATAACACATCTCGCTGATCGAATAAAATTATTATATAATACATATTATGAACGAGCGATATCGGCACGGTGACGTCCCTCCCGGGCTTTCTGCGGCAGAAATTAATTTACTGATCGCTAAAACGAGGCAGGGTGGTCGTCGCAGCGAGGCGGATTATCCCGACGTACAAGCGACGGATCAACCGACACCTTGTTTTTATGTACTTGAGGTTGACCCGGGCGTCGTGCAGGCGCATATGGATAACCAGGGGAGGTATAGTGAGGACGTGACGGGTGTCGTCATGGAATATGATGATGCACGACTGCTATACAAAGACGGCCCTATACTTCCAGCGAAGATGATTGTCTCGATCGAGAGTTTGATAGTCGACGAATTAGCGCCTGGACTAGCGTACCGCAAACTTGTGACGTATATGCTCTACCTACACCCGGACGCGCAGTGGGAGGTAATGGAGAGCTATTATGACGATAAAGAGCCTGATCAGCGGGTGGCGTCTCTTGCTGGCGGCGATCAAACTGGTCGAGAGGTTGCTGATGGTGCGCGAAAACTGAATGATGACGATGTTACGATACTGCGCCTTTTGATTTAAAGGGGAGATACTGTTGAAATCTATCGGAAACTCTGCTATAGTACATTGTTGATGATTACAGCAGAAAATAAAGCCAAGGCATTTGCTTTGACACAGACGCACAAAACCGACGTTGGTAGCCCACAAGCCCAAGTGTCAGTTTTGACGACTCGTATCAAAGAGATCACCCTACACCTGCAGACTAACAAGCACGACCACATGGCTCGTCGCGGTCTGATTCAGATGGTGGGTCGTCGTAAACGCTTGCTAAAATATCTCGAACGTAAAGACTTCGATGCATACAAGGCAACCGTCGCCGCTCTCGGACTCCGCAAGTAATTGCGGAGTTTTTTTATGGCCTGAAACTACTTCTAGCGATCGTATTCTACGAAACGACTCGCTTCTCTTTTGCGCCCAAATATAATCTCGATAGACATATGGGTAAGTAGCTGAGTGACGTTATCATTGGTGGCGATCGCACTCCACCCCTTCGTGCCTATGTATATCCCTGTTTCATTAAGAACATCTTGTATGTTCGGTGAGAGATCTGGGGCGTGGGTGTACGAAAGGTTTTGCAATTCAGAAATCAGCCGCCGTAATGAACCGCTCGCTGTAATATGAGTGAATGTTTTTTTGGACAGCTCGAGGTCCTCATGAATATCCACCGAGTCGTCATTCGCATGCGCTACTTGCATGTCTGCTTTCATGTAGAGGTGCTGTTTGCTGAATTTAAGGTCCATTTCGCCGCTGTAATAGCCATTGTTTGACGCGAGCGCATCTTGTGCGGTAGGCGCTAGTACTTTTGCAATCTGCAAGAAAAGGGGTAGGAGTTCTCGATGAGAGTTTGCAAACTCGGTATCAAGGTGTAATCTCATCTCCAGTCGGCGCGATGGTAGTGACGAATTATCCGCGATGCGTATTGGCGTGGATGTGCGCCGGGTATTCTTGGTGTCAAAAAGGTCGAAGTCGTCTATGTTTTTCCAAGGCTGGTCATGTAGCGCGGCAAGTGCAGTAGTAATCGCATCAAGGCCATCGGTTGCTATAGGCTGCTCCTCTTCGGCGAGTAGCTGAGTGAATGCCGTAGAGATTATTTCAGGTGTGTACGAGATTTCAATTTGGGCAATCTGTGGGGCAAGCGCTTGCGCTTCTGCTGTGTATAGTCCAAGGTCAATTTCAATGATTCCACTCTTATCATAAACGGTGCCCTTTAGGTAATAATCTAAGTATTTAAAGAGCCCATTATCATAGAATATCTTTTTTATTTGAGTACAGAAAATATGCTCGTAAAGATGGCCGAGCTGAATGTTGGGATGTACTTTAATAAGAGTTATTTGCCGCATAAGTATAGTATAGGTCTAAATTAAGAAAAACGAGCCAGTTTTAAAGACATGGCTCAGGTCATTTGGCTAACGCCGACCGTTGTTACGGTTCTGGTTTGGCTTGCCGTCGCCGTGGACGTTGACCTTCTTGGAAGGGCGGCCGCCGAGATCACGGGTCGGGTAGCTTGATGAGCCTCCGAGGACGACGGGCTTTGAGCCCGTCTTCTTCTTGTTCTTGGTCAGGCCTGTGCATTTTCCGCAGAAGCAGAGCATGCCGTGTCCACCTTTAGCCATTTTGGATACCTCTTCGAGGTCGGACGATACAAGTGTACCGTAAACAAAAAAGTCGGTTTTACCGACTCTTAACTCCACTGATGTGAAGTCTGATTCGAATTATAGACACATTATCAGTATTTGTCAACTATTCGCCTAAAAACAGCTTGTCGATGTGCTGGGTGTCGCTCAGGGGATGAGTGAGCCTTCAACATCAACAAACACAGGTAGGGTAGAGGTGATGTATTGTTCCATGTCGATAGTCTGTAAAAAAGCAGGCAATACATTCGTCATTTTTGGATCGATAAAATCAACGCGTGTTATTTCCGCTTCACCATGCGATGTCTGAGATAGATCAATAGCGTCATAATCATTTGCATTTTCAATATGAAAAAAGAGTTCTAGCTGTTCTTTTGTGCCATCATGAAACTGCTGGATGAAAAGTAGTTTACCGATTTTTGGCGCAATGCCAGTTTCCTCTATCATTTCACGGTGCAAGCCCTGGTGAAGTGATTCGCCGATATTAACACCGCCACCCGGCGTACACCAGTAGTCGCGTATAATACCGTCGCTACCTGGGGTGAGTTGTTGGGCAAGTAGCTTGCCGTCTTTAAAGATGATACCTCGTACATTAACGCGTCGTGGCGTGGTCATGTGTAGCCTCCGTATGGATAAATTTTAAAATGATTGTGTAGTGGCGTTAGGGGTTCGGCTCGTCCGAACGTGTACGCGTAGAGGATCCATCGGGATCATAGTGATCACATTTTATCATGATAGGGTAGAGGACGAAAAGCACTAGCGAATTTCCAACTTGGCGCTATATACTATAGCTATAATGACGATGATTATGCAGATTGAGGGTTTGACGAAACGGTATGGCGCATTTCATGCGATCCAAGACGTTAGTTTTAATGTGCTACGAGGTGAGGTTGTCGGTTTTGTCGGTCTGAATGGGGCGGGAAAATCAACGACTATCAATCTAATACTCGGCTTTCTCTACGCGAGTGGGGGGAGTGTTCGTATTTTCGGCGACAAGGTGACTCCACAGACGGCGCATTGGACGCATCAGCGTATCGGATTTGCGAGTGGGGATATGAGCCTGTTTGACAGTTTAACTGGCAAACAATACCTAGCATTTCTTGGTCGTCGCTATAGAATAAAGAACACCGATCGCCTTGACGAGCTCTGCCAACGGTTTGATCCGCAACTTGATAAACGTATCAAGGATTTATCCCGCGGCAATAAACAGAAAATTGCGCTAATCGGGGCGTTTATGACAAGTCCGCAGTTAGTGATTCTTGACGAACCAAGTAGCGGGCTTGACCCTATGATGCAGCAGGCTTTTCTGGATTTAGTCCGCGAAGAAAGCGAGCGTGGAACAACGATCTTTATGTCGTCGCACTATTTGAGCGAAGTTGCCGATGTCTGTAGCCGAGTGTTGCTGATGCGTAAGGGTAAGCTCGTTAAAGATATTCAGTCAGATCAGTTGTCTGCAGCTGGTGGAAAGCGGGTGACCGTCGTGGCGACGTATGCTGTCGTTCCTCCAAAGGATGCTGAACTGGTCGCTCACCAAAAGACGGATCAAGGCCACGAGCTGAGCTTCCTGTATAAGGGTCCTGCGGTTAATTTGCAAAAATGGCTAGCGAGTGCGCCGCCACTTCTCGAGGTAACTATTATTGAACATGACTTAGAGGCGGCATTTAGTGACTTGTACGTCAAAGATGCCGAGGAGGCTGCACATGTATAATCTGTTCACAAAAACACTTTACGATAAGCGGGCATTTATTATAGGCTGGTGCCTCGGCATGGCTTTTCTAGGTTTTTTGATGATGATTTTTTACCCCGCATTCCACCAGGATACAGGTCTTGACCAGCTTGTCAAAAATCTCCCCTCGGCATTCCAAGGATTAGTGGGGGATCTGAATAACCTCAAAGAACTACCAGGCTAT
>CAMPJF010000063.1 GCA_946886725.1 uncultured Candidatus Saccharibacteria bacterium
AATTTATACCCTTGATGCTGGTACTCCCGTGAAACTTGTCATGAATGAAACGGTGTATACCGTATTTGCGGATCCAAAGATCATCAAGAATACAAAGCCAATCGTCGAGGCGATTCGAAGTATCGCTGGTGGTAACGCCAAAGCGAACCTTGAAGAGCTACTATCTGCAAAAGAGCGGCGCTATCAAGTATTGGCTACAAAAGTGTCGTTGAAACAGACGGAGATGTTGAAAGCGAAAAAATTAAGCGGCCTTGGCTTTCAGCGTGAAACCCAGCGAGTATACCCAGAAGGGCAACTGGCGGCGCAGACGCTTGGCTATGTGAATGCAGAAGGCAAGGGTCAGTACGGCATTGAAGGCGCACTTGATGAGCGATTAAAAGGAAAAGATGGTTTGCTGAAAACAGTCGCAGACGTCCGTGATGTGCCGCTTACAATCGGTAAAGAAAACATTCTTACCCCCGAGGATAATGGTGATAATGTCGTTATGACAATTGACAGGAATATCCAGTCGTATACAGAAAAAGCGCTTGTTGATGGACTGCAGCGCACAGGCGCGACACACGGTAGCGTGATGGTGATGGACCCACAGAGCGGACGAGTAATGGCAATGGCCAACTATCCAACCTACAACCCTGCGAAATTGAGCGAAATACAAGATTTTGCCGTCGTAAATAACGGGACGATTAGCGAGCCGTACGAAGCTGGTTCGGTGATTAAAACATTAACGATGGCAACGGGTATCGATATGGGAGTAGTGGCGCCTAACTCGACGTACAACAATACGGATAGTATTAAGGTAGAGGGTGAGACGATTAAAAATGCCACTAAGGGTCACACGGGGAATATCACCTACCAAAAGGCAATGAATTATTCGTTAAATACCGCCTTCGTGACTATTGCACAGTTACTGGGTAATGGAAGTTATATCACCGAACAAGCGCGTAATACTATTTATAGTTATTTTCACGATCGACTTGGACTTGGCGAGGTAACTGGTATTGAGCTTGCCGGAGAAGCCAAAGGTATTGTTCGCTCGCCCAAGGACCAGTATGGCGGTGCGGTGCAGTATTCAAACATGGTGTTTGGCCAAGGAATGAATGTGACAATGGTGCAGGTTTGCGCGGCATTCAGCGCGGTAATTAACGGTGGCAACTACTACACTCCAACGGTTATCGCAGGGACGATAAATGACGATGGCACGACTTTTGACGCGGCAAAACCGAACCTTAGTAGATCTGCTGTCGTCAGCCCGAAGACGTCCGACCAAGTCCGTCAAATGGTATTGGATGCGCGTCGAGAATTCTACGCCAACCGGGATACGCAAGGGTTCTTTGTCGGCGGTAAAACGGGTACATCTGAAACACTACAGGATAGCGGGTATGTTGACGATGTGACGGTCGGGTCTTATCTGGGCTTTGGCGGCGATAGCGCTAGTAGTGATGGGCCAAAGTATGTCATAATGGTGCGAGTATCAGGCAAGGATCTAAACCTTGGTGGAAGCACCGATGCGATGCCAATTTTTACCGATATTTCCAACTGGATGATTGATTATATGAAATTGCAACCGAAAGGCTAATAATGAACAACGAAAATCTTCATGCTGTATTTACAAAAGACCTGACGGATGTATTTATTCTGAGCGTCATTGCGTTTATTGTTGCGATGTTGCTAACCCCGTTATACACATACCTCGCGTATCGATATAAGTTCTGGAAAAAACAGCGCATGACGAGTACGACAGGAGAGAATCTAGAAGTATTTACAAAACTTCATGCGGATAAATTTAAGCGTAACATCCCAACCATGGCGGGCGTGATTGGGATCATCGCGATTGCTATAATTACGTTCGCGTTTAACCTTGATCGTGCCGAGACGTATTTGCCACTTGCAGCCCTCATTGGCGGCGGATTGGTGGGTCTATTAGATGATATTATCAATTTGCGCGGGAAGGGCACTGGTGTTGCAGGTTTGCGATCAGAGCTGAAGTTCACGATGATCTCCGTACTTGCGGTCGTCTTGGGCTTATGGTTTTTCAAGAATATTGGCGTCGATGCTGTACATTTGCCATTCCTTGGTGACTGGACGCTAGGATGGTTGATCGTGCCACTGTTCGCATTCGCTGTTGTTGCGACCAGTAACGCCGTCAATATTAGTGACGGGCTTGATGGATTAGCGGGTGGATTATTGACGATTAGCTTTGGTACGTTTGGGATTATTGCATTGTTACAGGGGCAAGTTGTTTTAGCGGGCTTTTGTTTTACGGTCGTCGGTGCGCTACTTAGCTATCTGTGGTTCAATATCTACCCAGCCAGGTTTTTCATGGGCGATGTTGGTAGCTTTGCGTTCGGTACCCGTCTTGGTGTTGTGGCGATAATGACAAATACGCTATTCCTCCTTCCTATAATTGGCATTATCTTTGTGATCGAAGCTGGGTCGAGTTTAATCCAGATTGTCAGCAAGAAGTTCTTTCATCGCAAGGTGTTCTTGTCCGCGCCAATCCATCATCACCTAGAGGCGCAGGGGTGGCCTGAGACGAAGGTCACGATGCGATTTTGGGTTATTGCGTGTATCGCGGGATTCTTAGGTGTACTGCTGGCGCTTGCTGGGGGGCACATTTAACGCTATGCAAAACGTTCGGCGTTCGGTGGGGAAGGTCAACGATGCTATTCGAGACGCGGTCGTGCGTCGTCACCGCCCCGATTATCAAATCATCCTATTTATGGGGCTCTTGATGCTTTTGGGCCTGATCGTGATGTATGCAATTGGCCCGCAACGAGCAAACGTGTTGAATAATTCCTACGGCACGGACTTTTATACAAGCACGTACTTTGTTATAAAGCAGGGGGCGAGTATCCTGCTCGCTATCGTGGCCTTTATCATTATGGCCACCGTGCCATTTGATTTTATCCGTCAAAATGCAAAAAAGATTTTATTTTTTGGATTAGGAGCCTGTGCTCTTTTGTATATTACGGGCAATATCCTACATTTGGATGCGATCGCAAAGTGCGAACTTGGAGGTGCCGCATGTCGCTGGTTTAACCTGGGACCACTTGGTAGTATTCAGCCTGCCGAGATATTGAAATTTGGTTTGCTGGTGTATGTTGCTGGTTTTTTGGGTATGCGCATTAAGCAGGGATTGATCAATGACATGGATAAAACGATCATTCCGCTGGGCGCTTTGATTGTGCTTTCTGTGGTCATTATCATCGGTATTCAGCAGGACATGGGAACTGGCCTTGCGATGCTTGCGATTATCGCCTGTATGCTCGTCGTTGGGGGGACAAACAAGAAAATCGGGGCGATGCTTATTGCTATCGGATTGCTCGGCGGGCTTTTGATGATTGCAATTGCGCCACACCGTATGGACCGCGTCACGACATTTCTTGCTGGCGACAGTTCGATGACTACGGGTGATGCGGATGCTAATTATCATATCAATCACGCTAAAATTGCAATCGGTAGCGGTGGTTTTACGGGGGTTGGTATCGGCAATAGTGTTCAGGCGACAGGGTATTTACCTGAGGCGATCAATGATTCCGTTTTTGCGATCATGGGTGAGACATTTGGATTTGTCGGTCTGACGGTGATTTTATTATTGTTTACCGCACTACTGCTTCGGCTGTTGAAGATAACCGATCATTTGCCTGATGTATGGATGAAGCTGGCTGTTGCTGGTATCTTTGGCTGGCTGGCTTCTCATGTTATATTGAATGTAGCAGCAATGATAGGGGTGTTCCCGCTTACTGGCGTGACGCTTCCGCTACTAAGTTTTGGTGGAACAAGCATGATCTTTATTGCCGGAGCGTTAGGATTAGCATTTCAATTGTCACGATATACCGTTCACAGATCAACACATAAGGAGATGAATGATGAAAATAGTAGCAGTCGGCGGGGGGTCGGGCGGACACGTTACGCCGGTACTCGCCGTCGTTAATGAGCTTCACCGTACAGATCCAGCCTTAAAAGTGTGGTTTGTTTGCGATAAGGCCTTCGAAACGCAATCTCGCGGCATTATGAGCCGCGCCGACGTGCCTGTTCGAGTTTCAACGATTGCAGCGGGTAAATTTCGCCGGTACGCGCATCTGACGCTGTGGCAGCATCTTACTAACTTTCAGATCGTATCAAATAATATTATTGATACCGTAAAGATATCGATAGGTTTTTTGCAGTCAATCGTATTATTGCTGCGCGTACGACCCGATGTGGTGTTTGCAAAAGGGGGGTATGTTTGCTTGCCACTGGGTATCGCGGCGAAACTCCTCGGCTATCCTTTAGTTATCCATGATTCCGATACGCGACCCGGTTTGACTAACCGTCTGTTGGCACGGTATGCGACCACAATCGCTACTGGTTCGCCACTGGAAAACTATAAGTATGACATTCGCAAAAGTCACTATGTTGGGGTGCCAATCGGACCAGAATTTACTCCGATCGATGATCGCCAGCAGCGCCTGTACAAGCAGTCGCTTGGACTGGACGCTGATTTACCTCTGGTCGTCGCAACAGGGGGTGGACTGGGAGCGCATAGTATTAACACTGCCTTTGCACAAGCGGCTCGCGAACTGAGCGCTCAGGGTGTAGCGGTCTATCATGTTACCGGCAAAAAACATTTTGAGGACATCTCGGCCAAGGTGAGTGGCGTACCGCAGTACGTTGCTGTGCCATTTGTTTACGAAAATATGCATCAAGTACTTGGCGCTGCTGACGTTGTTGTTTCTCGAACGAGCGCGACATTTTTGCAAGAGTTGGCAGGTTTGGGTAAAGCGGTTATCGCCGTTCCGGCAAAGCACCTTGGCGACCAGCTGAAGAACGCTGAGGTGTATCGCGCCGCTGATGCTGCGCTGTTGATGACGGACGATGAGATACAAAGCGGTAATAATTTAAAGAACGCTATCCAGCGCCTGATAAGCGATCCTAATCTTAGGGTGGGGCTTGGCGAGCGCTTACATGCCTTTGCGCGCCCGAATGCGGCCAAGGAGCTTGCAAGACTGATTCTAGACGCTGTAAAATAAGCATAAGTTTGTTACAATTACAGTAGTAAGTTTATGGCATTATTCTCTAAAAAACAGCCTGATATTCCACGGCGTCGGCAGGACGGTGTTTCGAGTGTATCCACACGCGCTACGGAAAACAGCCTGGAGGAACGATACGCCTTTCGGCGCAATCGGACGCTTACGGGCAGTGCGTCTTCCCAGGTAGTGAGTACGAGTGAATCTAACGCACAGCTAAAGTCTGCGCGCGTACAGGTTCATGAGCTTGCCCAACGACGACGTCACATCTCGGGTATATTGGCCCTGGTTTTATTAGGCGTCGTTCTGTTTTCTTTTCTCGTATTTCAGTTTACTGCCCAGTTAGTCGTGCGCACGTCGGATGTTTCTCGATCACTGGGGCCTGTATATGAAAAAGCGATCGACGAGTATTTTGCTCGACAGCCAATTGAGCGATTGCGGTTTTTGTTGCGAGAAGACGCGCTAAATGATTACGTACAGACGGTCGCGCCTGAAGTTGCATCCGTAAAATCAGATGGTTTTGCAGGCCTGGGCCGCTCATTATTTATCGTCGAGATGCGTCGCCCTATCGCGGGCTGGAGTATCAGAGGTGTCCAGCATTACGTGGATGCATCAGGCGTGTCATTTGTATACAATCACTACAGTAAGCCGCAGGTGCAAATTATCGATAATAGTGGCATTCAGGTAGAGACTGGTCAAGCGGTTGCCAGTAATCAGTTCTTAGGTTTTGTTGGTCTTGTAGTTGGTCTTGCGGGTGCTCAGCAGCATACGGTCACGCAAGTCATTATTCCCCAGGGAACAACGCGTCAAATTGAATTAAGGACAAAAGAGGCGGGTTATCCTGTAAAACTATCAATCGATAGGTCAGCAGGGGAGCAAGTGGAAGACATGACTCGTGCTATGGCATGGTTGCGTGGCCGAAATATCATGCCTGAATATTTAGACGTGCGTGTCAGCGGGCGAGCGTTTTATCGTTAGTCAGTTGGGCAAGAGGACTCTTCTCTCTTCTATCGTAATGTTCTATTTTTGTTCTTTTTTAGTAATGCATAACATTCGTAAAAAACTATATATGAATACATTATTTTAAAAAAAGCAAATTTCTCAGAATGAAGGGCAAGGAAGGGGGAGTGTAAGAATTTTCTCAGAAACCTAAATGGTGCAGCAAAAAAAACATACGAAAGCATACAAAC
>CAMPJF010000064.1 GCA_946886725.1 uncultured Candidatus Saccharibacteria bacterium
GTCGCGATTCTCTTGGTTTGGAACAGGATAATACGGCTCACCACCCGCAATTGAGTATTCACGAGTGATCGTAGTGTACGGTAAGTCTTGATTGTAGAATTTCTTGTGCTCGATAATACGAGTAAATGGGTACTGCTCTTCAGGGTAATTGATAACCGGAAGTTCTTGGAAATTTTCTTGCTTAAGTGTTTCATGTTCAAATTCAATTGATCGGTATTCAAGCTTTCCATATTTTTCACCAAAGTAAGTATCGATCTTTCCTGTGTAGAAAAGAAGTTTCGGTTCATCAAGTGTCATATCTAAATAGTCGCGACCGAGTATTACTTGAATATTCTCGTGATCGAGCATATTGCGAACCATGACAGTGTAACCATCTTTTGGAATACCCTCGTATTTATCGCCGAAGTAACGGTCGTTGTGGTCGTATCGGACGGGAATGCGCTCCATGACGGATGCATCAAGTTCGGCGGGATACTTATCCCATTGTTTCTTGGTGTAGTTCTTAAACATCTTCTCGTAGATTTCATTGCTACCGATGCGCTTAAGTGCAGACTCCTCAGAGTTCTTTGGCTCTGTGATTTCAGGGTGTTGAGATTCAACCCATTCTTTAAGTTTTTCTCCGTCAGTGAAGTCAGTTCCAAGTACTGCATTGTATGTATCTATGTTAGTAGGGACGGGTACTAGCTTACCTTCAACGTTGCTCTTTACGCGGTGTTCGTAAGGGATCCATTCGGTAAAGCGACTGACGAATTCCCACGTTTCGTCATCTGAATCGTGGTAAATATGTGCACCGTACTTAGCCATTAGTACGCCATATTCGTTTACGAAATCGTACGTATTGCCACCAATGTGGTCTCGTTTGTCAACTACAACAACTCGTTCGCCATCTTCGGCAAATTTGCGCGCCAGAGTAGCCCCAGAAAGGCCAGCGCCAACAATAATAATAGGTTTATTCATATGTCTAATTATACACTATAGATGCGCCGGAGCTAGGGTTCCAGTTGATCGTGCCACCCTGGAAAGTCTGGTAAACGCCGTCATTGGTAGTGATTTCTCCACTAGTCGGATAGCCGAGTTTTCCATTTTCGAAGCCTGCGCTCACCCACTTGTCCTTTATGCCGCCGTGTACAACCTGAGCGCCGGTTTCTGCTGTCCAGTAGAGAGATCCCGTCCTGAAAAGTTGGTAACATCCGTTATTTTTGAGCCCACATATAGAGTCGGTTGTTGGTTTACCGAAGAATCCTTTTTCTGCTCCATAAGTCGTCCAAGTGGTATAGAGATCATTAGTGAACCTAATCGCCCCAGCGCCAGCTGACCAGAAGATTATACCGCCTTGAAATGTCTGATGAACGCCACCGGGCGCAACGAGCTCGCCACTAGTCGCATAGCCGAGGCTTCCGTTTTCGGAACTAGATTTTACCCATTTATCTTTCACGCCACCATGTATAACTTGAGCTTTAGTTTCTGCTGTCCAGTAGATTGATCCTTTTGCGAAAAGTTGGTAACATCCGTTATTTTTGAGCCCACATATAGAGTCGGTTGTTGGTTTACCGAAGAATCCTTTTTGTCCGTTCGATCCGTTCCACTTAGTGAATATATCCGTCGCAAAGCTTTTGCCACCGGATGTGGCGGTCCAATTGATGATTCCTCCTTGAAACTTTTGATAGACGCTACCATCTGATGCGATTAGTTCTCCACTACTAGGGTACCCGAGTGCTCCGTTCTCAAAGCCAGACTTCACCCACTTATCTTTTATACCGCCTCGAACGACTTGTGCGCCAGTCGCCTGTGACCAATAGATCGCTCCGTTAGCAAAGAGTTGATAGCAGCCATCGTCCCGTAGCTTACAGACCGCGTTTATTAGAGGCTTACCTAACCATGTGTTTGAATTATAGCCATCTGCTATGACACCAACCACGGCTAGCCGTGGGTCGCCAAACCACTCTTTGAAAAACGCGAAGAAATTACGGTTACCGTAGGCTCCACACGATGCGCCTCCAGGGTAAGCGGCTAAGGCAGCATCATTTGGGGCGTATGGCGTGTAAATATATAGGCTCAGAGTGGCGATATTTTCAATGTAGACATTTTTAGTACCGCATGCTGGGTCGGGGTTGTATTGAATGCTATTCGACCCTATGTGATAGCGGTAGTCATTTGGGTGTTCTTTGTAGTAGTTGAGTTGCCAGGCTGCAAGCATCATCTGCTTGTATAGGCCAGCCTTGCTTGTGTCGCAGTTGGCCGACCAACCCGGTCCACTATCTGGACATGCGTACCCCATTGCGTACTTGTATTGCGATTTCAGTGGCCAGTTATCAGCAGTGAGTGGCCCAGGTGACTCTTTCTTAAGCATAACTAAGAGAACCTGAGGGTTGATGCCATATGCTTGGGCCGCATCATAGATGATTTGAGCTGAAGATATGCCACCACTAAAAGCACCACCACCTTTTTCATAAGATGTTTCGCCAGAAGTAGGATTTTCATGATATTTATTCAAGCAAGGATAGGGGGGTCCTGGCCAACCTTTTACTTGCTGGGCGTATTGAGCATTATTAAGACTGCCATATCCCGAAGGTTGCGTACCCCACACGTCACAATTCGGTATGAGGGTATCGAGGAATGATTGGATCTGCGAGACGCTCATGGCATTTTTATCGTAGAAAATACGGTCATCGATAATATTTCCAGCGGTAAAGTCGGTGATCGGTGCGGCAATGGCGCGCGGGCTGTTGAAGATGGTAAAAATAGCTAGTATGCCGACTGAAATAAAAAATGCGTATAGTATACTCGTATTTTTAGAGAGTGAATGATGCTTCATTTGAAACCCCTTCGTATTCGTTGGATGTGTAGTTGAGTGTAAATGTCCATACGCCAGACTCCAGTTCGCTTATTGGAATAGGTATTGTCTTACAATCTGTTGAAGCTGGGTTTGAGAGCACGACAGAGTCTTTTCGTATAGATTCGCCCGAAGGACCGACTAGTTTAGCATAGCAACTGCCGCCAGTCACCGGATAATTAATACCTCCACGGATAAATACAGTGTCGTTTGACTGATCTACGGATGCAACCATTTGAACCTGCTTTTTTTCAGACTTTGGTGTAATAGTGGGTTCAACAGGAGTGTCCGTATTAGGTGATACGGTTTTGTCATCAGGGTTATTTACAAGATTTTCTGACTGCTGTTGATCCGAAGGAGTAGTGGTATTAGTAATGTCTGCGGATTTATCGCTCTGAGGTCTTACAATAAGCGCATATGCCAAAAATACGATAAGTCCAACAAGTAAGGCAGATGTAGCTATTAAGACAGGTTTATTTATTTTTTTTGTATGTTTTTTGATTTGCATTGTGGTGTATATCCTCTGTATATATATTACAATTAAGTTAAGATAAGCACAAGCCTATTAACAGTAATCGGACCTTGAATTTTTGCTTAATATAGAATGAATCTAGTTATAGCCTTTTGGATTACGCGATTGCCAATTCCATGTATCGACGCACATTTGCTCGATCGTTTTTTCTGTGTTCCAGTTGAGCTTCAACTTTGCTTTAGTAGGGTCTGCATAGAATTCCGGCAAGTCACCTTCTCGGCGAGGTACAAATTCAAATGGAATGTTTTTTCCGGTGGCTTTCGTAAAAGTATTTACAAGTTCTAGAACGGAAGTAGAGACTCCTGAGCCAAGATTGTATGAGGCAACCCCTGGATGTGAATGTTCGAGAGCAGCAACGTGTCCTTTCGCAAGATCAACGACGTGGATGTAATCGCGTCTGCATGTACCATCGGAGGTAGCGTAGTCGCTGCCAAATATGGATAGTTTTTTTCGTTGACCAGAAGCTACTTGAGCAATAAAGGGCATGAGATTATTTGGGATGCCTTGTGGATCTTCGCCAATCTCGCCACTCTCATGCGCACCGATAGGATTGAAGTAGCGGAGATGCGTAGCCTCAAATGATGGGTTTGTAGCGCAGAAGTCTTTAATGATTTGTTCGATCATATATTTTGTCTGACCGTAGGGATTCGAAATACTCCGTCCAACGGGAAGAGTTTCAGTATACTTTGAAGTACCTGGATCGCCATACACAGTGGCGCTTGAACTAAATACTAACTTTTTAACGCCATAATTGTGCATAGTACGTAGGAGTGAAATAGAAGAGTTGATATTATTATCGTAATAATCAAGAGGTATACGCACTGACTCACCGACAGCTTTAAGTCCTGCGAAATGAATGACTGCATCAAAAGGGTGTGTGTTAAAAATATCCTCAAGCTCATCGGTGTCGCAAACATCAATTTTGTAAAAAGGTACTGTTTGATTGACGATTTTTTCAACGCGTCGTATAGATTCTTGGCTACTATTGCTTAAATTGTCGGCGACCACCACAAAGTGTCCGTTATTGATCAACTCAATGACAGTGTGACTGCCAATATAGCCAGCACCGCCCGTAACTAAAATATTCATACGTTAATTGTATCATTACCTTAAGGAGGTCCCATTTGAGCTTATTGCACTCGATTGAAAAGACTTAGGGCCGGGATCGTAATGATCCCGGCCCGTGGCGCTTTGCGCCTTGGTTATAACTCAGCTATCGCCGTTTGTGACCCAGTCACCGTTCAGAGCGAGCTCCTTTAAAAGTATGCCGTACGGAGACTTTAGGAGAGGAGTCGCAAGTTTTAGGAGTTCGTCCGAAGTGATGAATCCTGCCAGGAAGGCTTCCGCCTCTGGACTTCCCAGGAGCTGATTGTTGTCATCCTGGAAGTTTTTCACAAAGTTCGCTGCGGTGAGTAGCGAGTCGGACGTTCCTGTATCGAACCAGTGTGTGTCGCTGTCGAGCTTGACGACGTTTAGGAGACCTCGGTTGAGATATTCCTTGTTGATGTCGGTTATCTCAAGCTCGCCACGATCACTGGGTTTGATCTTCATAGCAATTTCCACAACTGAAGAGTCGTAGAAGTACATGCCAGGAACGGCGTAGCGAGTTGTCGGCTGTGCGGGCTTCTCCTCGAGAGAGATTGCCACACCATCTTTATTGAATTTCACCACACCGAAGGCCGAAGGGTTTGGTACGATGCGTGCGAATACTGTCGCTCCTACGGGTTTCGTACTAAGTTTTACCTTCTCGCCAAAGCTTTCGCCGACGAAGATGTTATCTCCGAATGTTAGCGCAACGCTGTCGTTGCCTATGAAATCCTTGGCGATGATGAAGCCCTCTCCGATGCCACGAGGCACCTCCTGGACCGCATAGGATAACTTGATGCCAAGGCATTCGCCGTCACCTAGCGCGGTACTAAACTGGTCGACGTTGTCAGGCGCAGCGATGACGAGGATGTCGTCGATTCCAGCGGCGATGAGGTCGGCTAGCGGGTAGTAGATCGTTGGCTTGTCGTATGTGAGGATGAGCGCCTTGCTCATTCCGATTCCGTTAGGGCCTATGCCCTGGGTTGCCGCGCCGAGGCGGGTACCTTTACCGGCAGCCAAAATGATTCCCTTCACAGGGTCCTCCTATAGTGATGTCGGATGTGAAACGAAGGACCTTAATCCTTCTAAGATGATCGAGCTTTGCTCTAGCGCAGCCTAAGAGTATATTTTAACATTATTTTAATAGTAAGTAAATACAACAGATAAGTCTAGGTCGGCTTGTTATAATGATGTCATGTAGATTGTAATTGAAAGCGGTTTCTTTAACCCACTCCACGCAGGGCACTTAGATATGATTGAAGCGGGTGCGAAACTCGGTGATAAGTTGATTGTAATTGTAAATAACGACACCCAGCAAGTTATGAAAAAGGGCAAAGTTATATTGAGTGCAGAAAATCGAGCTCGGCTTATTGGTGCGCTTCGTGATGTGGATGAAGTCGTGATCGCGATTGACGATGATCCGACGGTCATTCGAACGTTGCAGGCTATTACTAGACGTTATCAGGGTGACGCGCTTGTGTTCGCGAATGGTGGTGATAGAAGTTCGGAAAAAGAAATCCCCGAGGCTGCGACTTGCCGACAGTGCGACATCGAACTATTGTTTGGAGTTGGCGGTATAGAAAAAGCCGATTCATCTACTAGAATTAATCAAGCGCTTGGACATAGCAAGTAAATCGGGCGTTGAGCCGGCAATGCTACGAGGAGTATTAGTTTAGTTTTTGAAACTTTCGTGTAGTCGTCATATATCCATACTGATGTAG
>CAMPJF010000065.1 GCA_946886725.1 uncultured Candidatus Saccharibacteria bacterium
TCGTGCGTCTAGCAAACTTTCTATCCCGGGTAATTTTTCGCCCGCCATCAGTTCTAAACTCGCCCCGCCACCGGTAGAAACATGCGAAAAACTGTCACCCTTCCGGGCATCCCAGTTTAGGACGAAATCGGCCGTGTCCCCACCGCCAATGATTGACGTAACATCTGGATTAGTGGCGAGCGCTAATGCAAGGCGTGCTGATCCATGCGCAAAATTAGCCTGCTCGGCGTAGCCGAGCGTTCCATTCCATACCACCGTCTTCGCCTTTGCGATCAAGCCTACAGCACGGCCAATACTCATGTCGCCGATATCTAGTGCAATATCCTCATCTGTTAGCGCGGTGGCCATCTTGTTTACTCTCGGCTCTGCAGCGTCCAAGCTACGACCAACCGCTAGGTCAACAGGCAGAATAATAAAATCATCAACTTTGTCTTTTCCTACTTTTTTGGCTGCTTCGCGGTAAATGACATCAATAACGTCTTTTTCGTCCGCCTCGAGCTTGCTTTTACCCATCTGCAACCCCTTATACGCCAAGAAGGTGTTCGCCATCGCGCCGCCAATAATAATCGTATCAGCGACACGAATAAACTCATCGATAACATCAATTTTATCCGCTACTTTTGCGCCGCCCATTACAGCGATCAGCGGACGCTTCGGGCTTTTCATAGCCTGAGTGATCGTCGTATATTCACGCTCGAGGAGCAGTCCAGCGACGCTCGGCAGGCAGTGTGTAATTGCAGACGTACTCGCGTGTGCACGATGCACGACACCAAAGCCATCCTGGACGAAATAACGCGCACCGCTGCTTTTGGCAATTTTTGCAGCAAAACTCTCGTCATTCGCCTCTTCTTCAGGATAATAACGTAAGTTCTCTAAAACAATCACGCTACGTTTCGGAGCGCGCTTGACCGCCATAGCGACTTTATCGCCAATCACCTGATCAACAAATCGAACCGATTCACCTAAATGTTGAGCTAACCGCTGTGCAATCGGCTCAAGACTTAGTTTTGGGTCATGACCCTCGGGACGGCCAAGGTGGCTGATGACCACTACCTTGCAGCCATCAGCTAAAAGTTTTTTGATCGTTGGCAAACTGGCGCGAATACGAAAGTCGTCGTCAATCTCGCCATCGGCATTCAGTGGCACATTATAATCGGCACGCAAAAGGACGGTCTGTCCCTGAATTGGCACCGTATTAATTGTCTGCTTAAAAAACTTCATACCCCACCGTATTTTTAATAGTAACTTTATTCTAGCACGCGAACGCGAATTGTGTCTGTAGCACCAATCAGACCTGGCTGTTTACCACTGACAATAGCAACGGTAATGCGGTCTTCGGCACCAAAGAAATTCTGTGATTTCAGCTCTTTTGCCAGTTCAAGTCCCGCCCTTTCGCCATCTGGCCGTACAAAACTCTTATTAGCATAGCTTAGCGCTAACTGCTGAGCAGAACGCTTTTCGCTCGTAACACTGATAATAGGTAGATTTGGACGATGTGCGGCAATATTCGCTGCAGTCGCGCCTGACTTTGTTTCACAAACGATAGCAGCAACGTTCAGTTGCTGTGCCAAGTTCACGGCAGCAGTACTGATTGCATCCTGCTGTGTGTTCTTCATATGTACAACTTCGTGCAGTGCACGAACCGAGGCATGCTCCTGCGTATAAAGAATAACGCGTTTCATCGCAGCAACTGTTTCGAGTGGATATTTACCGTTAGCTGTTTCGTCTGACAACATGACAGTATCAGCACCCTGAATGACAGCATTTGCGACATCACTGACTTCTGCGCGTGTTGGATCTGGATTTTCTACCATGCTTGCCATCATCTGGGTCGCAACAATGCTTAGCTTGCCGTGTTTGCGACATAGCGCAATAATACGACGCTGCACGATTGGAACAACTTCAGCGCCCGCTTCTACCGCTAGGTCACCGCGAGCAACCATGACGCCGTCACTTGCCTTGACGATTTCTTCCAGCATTTCGTCTTTAATTGCCGCTTTCGTCTCGATCTTCGAGATGATTTGCGCAGTCGAACCAAGACCAACCATAATCGCACGCAGGTTATTGATATCTTCAGCTGATTGAACGAAGCTAAGGGCAACGTAGTCGATGTCTTTTGTTGCACCGTATTCAACATCCTGGATGTCTTTTGGTGTCAAGATGTCACCGCCAAAGTCAGTATCAGGCAAGTTGATACCCTTGCGGCTCATCAGTGTACCTGAATTTTCAACGCGAAGCTTAATCGCCGTCTCGGATGGAATTTCGATAACCGTCGTACGGACTTTACCGTCAAAAATAAAGACCGGCTGGCCAATTTCGACCTTCTCAGCAAGGTTATATTGCACAGGTAGTACATTGCCGTTGTGTTCGGCGGCGTGATCAAGAATAATTTCGTCACCCGCTTCAACGTTCATATTTTCATTAAGGTTGCCGAGGCGAATCTTTGGCCCCTGTAAATCCTGAAGGATCGCGACTGGCTTGCCGAGCTTATCACTCGCTTGGCGAATCCACTCGATCTGCTGATCACGCTCTTCGTAGCTGCCGTGGCTAAAATTAAGACGGAATCCGTTCACGCCCGCAGTGGCAAGCGCTTCGATTGATTCGTAGTTGTTTGTTGGTGGACCAAGTGTGGCCAAGATTTTGGTGCGTTTGAAAATAATACTCATATCGACTATTATACCACTCTTCTCTGTTATTTTAACGAAATTACGCCGTCTTCCACCATGGCGCGAAAATTCCAAATTCCACGCTCTTCTGTTTTATAGGACCAGTAAAACCACCCCAAAGCAAAGTCGTATGTTTTTAATTGCAGCTCGGCGTGTCGTCTAAATGCCGACTGACGCTCCTCTTTTGTACGCCCAGCGAGCGCTTCCTCTGTCAGTACAATACTCCATTCGCCGATGATCACCGGTTGCTTACGCTGCAGCCGCAGTAATTGCCAACCTCTGCGCCAGACGCGCGTAAAATACCCAGCCAGCGGCTCGCGTTTGCGCCAGACACTGCCAAATTGATACCAGTGAATATCCATCACCGCCGGATAATTAGGGTCCGACCATAACGTTCCGGTCATTAATCGAGGCGTAAAAGCGTCGTGAAAAACAATAGCCGTCCCTGGCCGCGCCACAGCACGCAATCGATCGTACGCCCGTTTATAAAACCAACGCAATTTCCATTGGACTAACCCGAATTTGGGTTCATTAATCATCTCGATGCCCCAGACCGATTTCGCGGCATAATAACGACGTGCGATCTTTTCTAGAGTGTCGATAGATTCTTGACGATAGTCCTTGTGTCGATGCCACTCACTTTTACCAACCTGTCCACTATGATCCTTGCCATTTTGCGATCCCTTATGTCCGTGTAGATCGATCAGTATTTTCAGTTGATATTTTTCGGCCATTTTTACCGCCCAATCCAGGTATTCAATTGCCGGCGCAAATGGACCATCACCCTCAAAAATCCAATACCCGATCGGGATCCTGACGGCGTTAACCCCGCTCTTATGCAGCCACTTAAAATCAGACTCGGTAATAAAGGTCTTTCGGTGGTTTTCAATTTTATCCATCGCGCCTGCCGTCTGCATAAATGTGTACTCGTCAATCGCCTTCGTACCTTGAAAAAGACTGGGCGTCATCCACTTCTCAAGAACTAACCACCCGCCTAGATTAACGCCATGCAATTGAGTACTCTGTGTCATATCTCTACTGTAGCACTAAAGTCTTGACGCATCACGGGGTATGTATGCTTGTCATTAACGTAAATATTTTTTATTATCTCATCATTAAATGTGACCCAAATCACGGGGGCGGACTGGAAAATCATGAGCTTTATTTTTCTCTAACCCGGTGATGTAAAGTTTGACCTAGACAGTCGACACTAGTTGTGCTTTTATGAGGCAAGAATAACCATAGCGGGGCAAGGTGTATGTTCAAAAAACTACTAAACAAAATTAAAATTAACGTGCCGAGTGCCAATGAACATGCTTCGCGTCGACGATGGGTCATTCCCGTCGCCGCGCTAGCTGGCGTTTTAATATTAAGTGGTGTCGCGCTGTACGCGACAGGTGCTGCCGTAAAAACCCACAGCTTTTGGTCCGAATCGGATAAGCCAAAAGTTATTAATCAGCACGATTCTCACCCCGTAGAGTTAGGATTGAAATTCCGCACAAAAACAAGCGGTCAAGTAACCGGTGTAAAATTCTATAAAAGTAGACAAAATGTCGGAACTCATATTGGTAATTTATGGGACAAGCGTGGTAAAAAGCTAGCAACAGTCACCTTTAAGAATGAAACGCAGTCCGGTTGGCAAACCGCAAAGTTCGACAAGCCCGTCACAATTAACCCCGACACAACCTATATCGTCTCGTACTTCGCACCAAAAGGTCACTTCTCTATTGACTCTCGCTACTTTGCGCATTCAGCTCGAACGAGCGGCCCGCTAACCGCACTAAAAAGCGGCACAGATGGCGTGAACAGTGTCTATTCGTACGGATTCCGATCAAGCTTCCCGTCAGATGACTCCAACAAAGACAACTACTGGGTAGACGTTATTTTTACCTCTAGCGAAGTTAACCCGATTGCTGAAACACCAAAAAGCATTAAAGCATTTGATTCAGCAAATATCATCACCGATCCAGTATGGTTCAAAAAAGCATATGACAGCGGATTACGCCTGTACATCGCAAATGTCACCGACTGGGGAACGTGTAACCAATCGGCCCAGGCCAAGACGCAAATCAAAGCCGCACTTGACGCCGGCCTAAAGGTTGCCGCATATACTCGCGACCCAGGTTGCTGGGAGAACGGCATCAAGGCAGCCGGCGAATACAAAACAAAGCTTCAGTTCTTCGCTCTTGATGTCGAGCTATCCGGCAAACCAGCAACCCGCGAAATGGTAAATGGTATCAAAGCACAGGGTATCCGCCCAATTGCCTACACCAGCAAAACATCATGGACGGGTGTACAAGGCAATACAGTTAATAGCTTCACCGACATTCCGCTATGGGATGTCAGCACGAGTAATATCAGCTTTGCCAACTGGACGCCGAACTATATGTCGCCGGCGCCAGTTGCCTACGGTGGCTGGAACGTTAAAGGCAACATGCGCGTTGGCGTTCAGCAGCAGTTCGATTACCTACTAAACGGTATCAGCATCAATCTCAACTCATTTGACCAGACGTACATCATCGACAGTCCAACAAAACCAATCGATCCTGTCACTCCGACACCACCAACAACACCAACAACACCAACAGCCCCGACCACTCCAGTAAAGGGCCGCGCTTATCCGCTACATACACGTATCATTGCAACAACCTTCTGGGTTGGTGAACAGTTCCAGGCGACCGATGACGGCAGTCAAATCTGTTCTGCATATGACGGCGCATGGCAGTTCAGCCACTTCGGCGTCAAAGCTGGCGAAACCGTCTCAAAAAATTGTAACAACCCATACCCAACTAAGTGTGATGCAGTGAAGATTAATGCGAATGGTCCATGTTCGGCGGGTAATGTGTCAGGCAGTATATACTTACCGCAAAACGATTACCGCGCAGTCGGCGGTCCTATATCCATCGAAAACCCTTTCTACCTCGATCTTCCCTATAATGACTACGGCACGAATGGCGAAGGCGGCTACATCACCGGATCAGCCACTCGCTGTCAGGATATTCCATGGGCAAATGACCCAGGGTATATCGGCAAGTGCACTGCTGAATTCTCTTATATGAAGAACCGCTGGGTACAGGTCAAAGGCCCCAGCGGCACGCTCTGCTACGGTCAGATTCAAGACGCAGGTCCTGCCGACATCGGCAATGGCAACCCCAATTATGCAGACCGCACCTATGTCTTTGGAGTGAACGACACACGGCCATTTAACAAATCATATAATGGCGCAGGCATGGACGTCTCTCCCGCCTTAGGTGCATGTGTTGGAGGTAAGTTCAATCAAGACGTGACTGTCGATTGGCGTTTCGTCGATGATGTCGATGTTCCAGACGGACCATGGAAACGAATCGTTACAAAATCAGGCGTCAACTGGTAATTACCCCAGCTCCATTATCCCCCGCTGATCGGCGGGGGATAATTATAATAGGTCACATAATTAGTTCGATTTTCACCAAGTAAAATACCCATCGGCG
>CAMPJF010000066.1 GCA_946886725.1 uncultured Candidatus Saccharibacteria bacterium
AAGCAGAATAACGCCGGGGCGCGCTGTTTGCTGGCCTTCGTAATCGCCTCGTGAGAATAGATAGTCGAGCAATTCTTCGCCGTCTTTTACGCGAACAAGCGTATTAAGCAGCTTACTTTCCTTGAGGGCTTTTTTTGTGAGCACGTAATCGTCATCGTCATCATCGGCCATCAAAATAGTAATTGGGGCTTTGTTAGTCGTCATGCATTTGCTCCTTGAATTTAATCGGTAACTTAATTATAAACGTTGATCCTGATCCCGGCGTACTTTTCGCGTCGATTTTTCCACCGTAGCGTTCAGTAATCTTGCGGCAAACCGCCAACCCTATACCTGTACCATCATAGGCGTCTTTGCCGTGAAGCCGCTGAAAAACCGAGAAAATACGATCTAAATACTTTTCGTCAAAGCCGATACCGTTATCTTTGACGTGGATTTCATAATACTTGTCAGTTTTTGAAAGCGGCTGCACTGTGACTGTCACCACCGGCGGCGTATCCGTTTGATGGAACTTCAATGCGTTACCAATGAGGTTTTGAAATAGCTGGCGCATATGCGTTGCGTCGGCCCAAACCGCTGGTAACTTTGCGATCGTCACGGTTCCCTTTTTTTCCAAGATACTCGCCTCCAAGTCACTAACGACATCTTTTACGATGACGTTCAGGTCAACTTGTTTGACATCTTGCGGCTTCGTAGAGACGCGTGAGAAAGCTAACAGATCCTGGATAAGTGTACTCATTCGTGATGCGGCGCTACGCATGCGATTCAAATACTCTTCACCCTCGCCCAATTTATCCTTGTATTCACTTTCTAGTAGATCACCGAATGCTTGTATTTTACGTAGCGGCTCCTGCAGGTCGTGCGACGCAACATAGGCAAAATCTTGCAACTCCTGGTTACTGCGCGCAAGACTTTTACTGTACTTCTGTAGTTCACGCTCAATCTTTTGACTGCGGCGAATTTCTTTCTCGAGGCCGTCGTTCGTTTCAACAAGCTGGGCTGTTCGCTCTATTACCCGGCTTTCAAGCACTTCATTCGCCGTCTCTAATTTTTGCTGCAATACCTTACGCTCTGCCAGTTCGTGCTGAGCTGCTTGATAAAGATTTGCATTATACACGGCAAGCGCGGCACGGTTAGCAAGGCCTTTTGCGACCTCGAGGTCAGAGTCCTTGTAGTGCACTTTCGATTCAGCAGAGATGAGACTGATTGCACCAATCACTTTATTGTTAAGCTTCATCGGAACAATAATTGCCGAGCTAAATCCGATATCACGCATGAGCTTCAACTCTTGCTCGTCTTTTGCGGCAGCAACGAGCATTTCGTCAGGAATGTCAGGATAGTATTCAAACTCACCAGTGCGCAGTACCCTAGGTAGTCCGCTAGGGGCGTCCATGTCGGGCGGTCCTTGTTTTTCGTGCAGTTCTTCTGCCCACTTAACCTTTTTTGGATCGCGGTGCGCCACTGCGACGCGTTGCACTTTTTTATTCTGATACAGATCGATCGTGCACCAATCGGCGATATTCGGCACAACCATCTTTGCGATCGTATTAAGCGTCACTTTTGGATCAAGTGATGCGGAAAACTGCGTACTAGCAGCGGTCAAGAATTTTAAGTTGTTCTCTGCTGATTTTCGATCTGTAATATCAACGATTACCCCAGGGAATTTGACGGGCTGGTCCGAATCGTCGGATTCAATCTGGCCGCGTACAATCACCCAGCGCATATCGCCGTTACTATCCATCACTCGGTATTCGCTCTCGTACAACACCTTTGAATGTAGAGCGCTATCAATCTCACCGACAACACGCTCTCGGTCTTCGGGATGAATTGAGTTCAAGAATGAATCTAGGGACAAACCGTCTTTTACCTGTTCGGTCGACAAGCCAAACATCGATGCAAGGTTATCGTCAGCAAACACTTTATCTTGCTTCAAATCCCAGTACCACGTGCCGATGGCGCTATTCGAAAGCGTCTGCTCTAGCTGCGACTGAGTTATGTCAAGCTTTTGCTGAGTCAAGACTCTAGCGGTAATGTCTTCGGTCGCCTGGTATACTGCACGAACCGTTCCATCCTGGTCGAAAACCGGGTGATGAGAAACGCTCCAGTACATCACTTTCAGATTACCCTCGGTATCCTTAAGGTCGTATTTCAGATCAGGCATAACGTCCTGCTGGCCTGTCTTGATTACTTTCCTAATAGATTCCAGCAATCGACTGTTGCCGTTTTTTACGTATTCTTCAGAGGTATCAGGAAAAGCGTCGAACAGCGGTTTACCAATGACATCTTGCCTGCGCACCATCGCAACCGATGCATGCGCTTCGTTTTCTTCGATAATCGTAAATGTGGGATCGTCAGCGTCAAACACGATATACGGAGCCGTGAGTGAGTGAAATAATTTTTTGTAATCAATCTTAGATTCTACTTTTACAGCCATAAATATCTTTCAAGCAGCCATTCATCTGCGGATTAGTCTTAGGTCATTATACGTCTGTTGGCACTTGATGCAAACATACAAATAGAGCGTGGCTCGCTCTATTTGTATCTGTTTTTAATGTAACTATACTCGATGCGCAGTACGGCCCGACGCCGCTTTTACGATGGCGAGTAAGATGACTGCGCCGATAATTGCCACAATAACGCCCATAATACTAAACGTCTCAGGGGCAGCACCGGTCATCATACGTACCAAGAAGCCACCAATGAAAGCACCGATGATACCTACAACTATATTAGCCATAGCTCCCATCTCTGCGTCGGTATGCATAATCTTTGATGCGATCCATCCTGCTAATGCGCCGACGATAATCCAAGTGATAATTTCCATAATCATTGCTTTGTCTCCTCTTTACGTTATTTATGGTCCTATCATAAAATTCATTTAACAAGCGAGCTGTAAAAAATATCACTAAATTTACATTTCACCCGCCTTTCACGCCATCTCTCCCCTTATCCTTTACCTGCTCTACCACCGTATCTTGTAATCCGGGCGCGCTTTTGGGTAGCTCGATTTGCTTCTCGACGACACTGTAATGCGCATTAGCATGGACGACGCGTTCGATAGCAGGGATATTATGACCTTTGACGACCACGAAACGATTTCTTTGTTCATGAATATGCGCATATGCGCGTGGCGTCAACATAATGCGCACTTCACATTTTTCATCCGAGCATTCGCAGTAAAAGTGTAATGGCGCATTATCGTCATAACTAAGTTCAGACTTACCCTCTTGCTTTGCAAGCTGCACTAGCTCGTCAAAACCCCTTTGAATCCGCTCATTATATTCCCGAAACACCATTTCATTTTGCGCCATACGACGCGCCGCCTGAGTACTAACCATACCTTCCCGACACCGCCTTTCTTGCGATTAAAGCACCTGCTGTCGCCGATTAAGGCTGTGTTGTCGTATCGGTATCGTCCTGATCAACACCATCTGGACCTTTATCGATTGCTTCGGCGCCTTGCTCAACACCTTGCTCGATAGTCTGCGCAGATTGTTCCGCTGCTTCACGAATTCGTTCATCCAGATCCGCCCCCGTACGTTCATACGCCATCCAGGCAAGAATAAACGCCGCAATTGCAATAACCAGCGCAATCATAGCGACTACCCCTGAAAATCCTTGTTGCTTTTCACGCATATTACATCCTTTCGTTAGTTAATACCCCTAGCCTAACAGCTCGTCAGTTATGTGAATATGAAATATTTCACAGCTAATCATAAGTAGGGATCGTATCTAATTAAAGTAAGCAACGGCAAGCAGAATGATTATGGCAACAACAATAACAAATACTTCGAGAAGGGTAAAACCAGCTTGGTTATGTGTGGGTCGTTGCATAAAAACACTCGCTTATTAGTACCTACATAATACCACGAATATATACCTTGGTATGGTATTTTTTGCTATACTTAAGCATTAAGAGGAATATGGCTATATATATGACTGATCAGCGGGCGGGCAAAACAAGTCACACGGCACATGCAACGACAAAATACAGGTTTGGATCCACAGGTTTTTGGGTGGCCAGTCTTGTTTTATGCGCCCTGGTACTTCCCGTCTCTGTCAGCGCCATCACTTCACTGTCTCAAGGCTTCTCAACCGACGAAGCACTTTCGCTCGGCTCTATTGTCAGCCTGAAATCCAACACAACAGATCGGGTCATTGCCGCATCATCCAGCAATGCAGACAGCATACTTGGAGTGGTCATCAACGACGGCAGCTCGCTACTGACACTCTCTAACGGCCAAGAAGATCAAGTACAGGTTGCGACCAGCGGCATGGTCTCGGTATTAGTCTCTGATATCAACGGCGAAATCAAACAAGGTGACTCAATTACCGCATCACCCGTCAAGGGAGTCGGCATGAAGGCAACCAGCAATGCCAAAGTCGTCGGCATCGCCCAAGGTAAACCCGTCAACAGTGACAACACACAGCAAACCTATAAAGATAGTGAAAACAAAGATCACCCAATTCGCCTTGGTGAAGTTCCAGTATTAATCAATGTTTCGTATTACTACAAACAACCCGACAAAACAATTATCCCCTCCGCTATTCAAAATGTCGCCAACGCGCTTGCTGGCAAAACCGTTAACACCACGCCGATCCTTATTAGCGGCGCCATCTTCATCATTACCTTGGCGGTCGTCGTCAGTATTATCTACTCCATGATACGCAGCAGTATTATCTCTGTCGGACGAAACCCAATGTCGCAATCTGCTGTCTACCGCGACGTCATTCAGCTGTCTGCACTTGTTCTAGGCATTCTAGCCGTCTCATTAACATCAATCTATTTCATTCTAACGAGGTTTTAAATTATGGATTCAACTTTCTTGCAAATATTCCTGCTCATCAACGTCTTCTTGGTTGGCGCCTTGACGGCTGTCGCTATTCGTCATGCATTAGCGCACTTTAAGCCGCACACCCATGACGCCGAGCACGCCCCGCGTCCCGCAGCTCAACAGGTCCAGATATCAAACGAGGTAAAAAACCGACTCATGAAGGCTGCCGAAGTAAAACTCGAAGCAGTCTTGGAACGCTCGACCGTTCAGCTAGAAAAGAACCTACAAGAGACCACCCGTCGTCTCGATCATCAACTTGAGCGTATCGGCACAAAAATCATTACCGATGAGATGACCCGCTACAACAAGGCGCTCGATGACCTTCAGGCTGCAACACAGCTCAGTATCGGCGGTGCGCAAAGTGAAATCGGCAAACATCAAGAAGATCTCAAAGTAAAACTCGCCGAGCGTCAAGCAGAACTTGAAGCGCAACTTGCCCAAGAAATGGAGGCCAAGAAAGCGCAGCTCACCCAAGAGCTCGATATTAAACTTGCCGATGCTGTGGCATCATTCCTGATCGAAACCCTCGGCCATGAAGTAGATTTAGGTGCGCAAAATGCCTACCTGACCAAGATGCTCGATGAACACAAAGATGAAATCACCAAGGGGATTAAAGCATGAAATTGCGCCTTCCCGATAGCGTTGCTTCCTCGCAAGATGTCACCGCACTACAGCTTGAGGTTCGCGAATACGCACGCTGGTTCACACACGAATCCATCAAGCAGCGCACCAGCGCACACCATAAAAGCGAAGCGCCCGCTCTCTCAAGTGCCTGCACGGAGCTCCTGGCTACACAAGGAGGTAAAAAAGGCCTCGATCGCACTTCGCTTGATACCCTCGTTAAAGAGCTGGAACACTACAATCGCACCGCACCGACAATCACTTTGACACTTGCCGCGCCAGCCACCGGCAGCATCAAAGCCTCACTAGTCAAATGGTGCCGTACGAACATCGCACCGGACATTCTGGTGAATTTTCAGTTTAACGCAACAATCCTTGGTGGCATGGTTGTGCGTTATGGCAGCCATGTGTTCGATTGGTCGTTCCGTCGTAAAATCTTAGCAAGTCGCGATGCATTCCCCGAGGTACTGCGTAATGTTTGAGAACCATCACTTCCAAAAACTGGTTGAAGCCGACAATCTTACCGGTGAAGTTGTCGCCAGCAACAGTTTTATTATCGAAGTAAAGGGCCTCGAAGGTGTGCGCTTGGGATCGCAGGTATTGTTCGAAGACGGCCAGCGAGGGCTTGTTCGTGAAGCCTACGGAGACAAAGTTATCCTCTTTAATGT
>CAMPJF010000067.1 GCA_946886725.1 uncultured Candidatus Saccharibacteria bacterium
AAGAGTTCGACGATCGTAAAGCCTGATTGTTGTTTGTTTTGATAGTTCACTACCTTTAGGATATCATGGCAGATCCGCTAACCGCAACCGATATCAACCAGACCGCGACTAGGGACTTTTTGCCACCATCACCCAGCATTCGGTCACGCCATAGGCTGACGTTGTATACTTTGGACTTCCAGCGGGAGTTAAGGAATTCGACGCACCATTCTGATATATTAACGGTCGCAAACCGCAATCTTGATTCTCGCCTTCAAGCACGTATTCTAAGGCAATAACATCTGTACTGTCTGCATATTCAGCGTTCACATACGGACCATACGTCACGTCACCATCGGTCGAACGTGCAATCGGGTACTTTACCATAGATGGCTGCGCGACTTGTGCTAACAGCGTGTTAAATGTTGTCGTATCGGACACATATGGACTTCCCATATAAGCGGCGCAATCGCCCCTCCCGTCGCTATTCACGTCGGTATAGCCCGTCCCCATACATGCCCTATCCCAGCCTCCTGCGTGATCCATGGCAGCAATAACATCAACCGGCTTTGTCTTGATGAGGACAATTTTAAGAATATCTTGTTGCTGCCTAGCGTAATCGATACGAGCTACGTTTCTTGCTCGTTGTTGAAATCCATTGTATCCGACCATTATTAATCCTGCGAGAATGCCAATAACTGTAATCGAAACAAGCAGCTCGACGATGGTAAAACCTGAGTTTTTAATTTCTTGCTTAAGCATAAGTGATTTAAGTATACCACTACCTGGCCACGGAGTGTCACAAAATTCACAACCCAAACATCATAGCAACACTACCAGGAGTAGAGGTATACTGTAAGTATGCAGCGAATCCCCCTAGCCGAACGAATGCGACCAGCAAGCCTCGATGAGGTGATTGGGCAAACACATCTGCTAGGTGATGGCGAGATCCTACGCCAAATCGTTCGCCGCAAAGAACCCGTCAGCCTGATATTATGGGGACCGCCAGGAAGCGGCAAGACAACGCTAGCCCGCATTATTGCCCGTGAGGTTAATGCCGAATTTATCGAATTGTCAGCGGTGACCAGCGGCAAAAAGGACGTTGAAAAAGTCGTCGAGCATGCCCGGCAAAACTGGAACCTACAGCTACGCACGATCTTATTCGTCGATGAGATCCATCGATTCAACAAAGCGCAGCAGGATGCGTTCTTGCCGCATGTCGAATCGGGGCTAATAACCCTTATCGGTGCGACAACAGAAAACCCGAGTTTTGAGATCATCACGCCATTACTTTCGCGCAGTAGAGTCCTTGTTCTGCACCCCCTAGAAAAGGATGCGATCATTGCGATTTTAAAGCGCGCACTAAAAGACGAAAAAAAGACGAAAAATGTCACGCCAAAAGCACTAGATTACTTGGCCGAACTTGCCGGTGGCGATGCGCGAGTGGCACTTGGCAATCTGGAGCTTGCTCTCTCTATGAATGAAAAGGTCACGCCGGAAGTGGTAAAAGTCGCTGCACAAAAGCGCATCCCTGGCTACGACAAAAAAGGCGATATGCACTATAACGTCATTAGTGCATTCATTAAAAGTATGCGCGGTAGCAATGTTGACGCCACGCTTTATTACCTCGCACGGATGATTGACGCCGGCGAAGATCCAAAATTCATTGCGCGGCGTATGGTAATATTTGCAAGCGAAGACATCGGACTAGCGGGAAACGGTGCGCTCGGGCTTGCACTAAATGCCTTTCAGGCGGTTGAGCGGGTCGGCATGCCCGAAAGTGGATACATCCTGTTTCATGTTGCCACTGCACTCGCAAAATCTGAAAAATCGCGCAAAACTAGCGATGCAATGTACCGCGCCCAAGCCCTAGCAAAACAATACCCTGACAGCCCCGTTCCCATTCATTTGCGTAATGCACCGACGAAGCTTATGAAGGATTTAGGCTATGGCAAGGATTACAAGTGGGAAGCGGATTTTAAACACAATAAAGGGTTTTTGCCCGACGATCTGAACGGCGAAACTATTTTTTAGTCTTTTTTGGCTTGGATGCTGAGCTATTTTGCCCCGATACGGCAGATTTCGCACTGAGCTTGATGGCTTGCTTATATCGTGCAAGATACGACGTCGCCATCACATCCTTAGAAAATTTATCAATTACCGACTGACGACATACTGCAGGGTCGATTTCGTCAACTCGCCCCATGTATTCGAGAAACTCCGCTTCGGTGTCCGCTAAAAATCCATTGACGCCATGCTCGATTATTTCTGGCATCGCACCGCGGTTCATCGCGATCACTGGCGTTCCACAGGCAAGCGCTTCGATAACCGCCATTCCAAAAGGCTCTTCCCAGTCAATAGGAAATAGTAGCGCCTTTGCTTCACTAATAAACTTATTCTTGCGTGCGCCCTTTAAATTACCCGAAAAGGTAATCTTTGGATAGCGCAGTGTGTACGACAAAATGTGGTCGCTGTAATAGCGAAACTCTGCCATGTTGCGATAATTGCTCATCGGATTAGCGAGCTCAAAAAGCAGTTTACGACTGGATTCTATACCTGCCACCGTGCCTGCCATGCGAAGGCGGGATTTTGTTTTAGCAGCCAACTTGACGGCAATGTGCTGCCCCTTATCGTGCGAGAAGCGCGCTAAGGTAATAAAGTAATTTTTCTTATTCGCCACAAACGGAAAATGATCGACGTCAATCGCATTGTAGACGGGCGGTAAGATATACGGCTGCAAAGCTTTTGGCGCCGGCTGCATCAATGCCTCTGAAATACCAATAATAAAACTACGCCCCATATGCTGCGCCATCTGCTCCCAGTAGGGCCTGTTATCGGGAAGACCTTGCGCAAGCATCTCCTTGGTCGAGAAAGGCGGGCCATGATGAGTATGTACAATTGGTGGTATCTCGGGATCGGCCGATGCCCAAGCAAGAAGTTGCGGACCGATGTATCCGTTATGGTCATGAATGATATCAAATCCACCGTCCTCTTTAATTTTTGTCAGCGCAAACTGCATGTGCGCGGCCATGATTGGCAACGTCTCGTAGCCGGGGCGATGAATCTCTTTGAACTGCTCGGTTTTATACAACGAGTGCGTCTTGACCCCGCGTGTCTTGTGCTCGCCGTTTGCAAATATCTCAACCTCAACGTCAAGTTTTTTTAGCCCATCAATCAAGCCATCCAGAACAAGTTCTATACCCCCATACCCTTTAATTGGCAGGGCTAACCATGGAGGTGCAATTATTGCGACGCGCAGTCGTGACATTTTTTATACTCCCCTTTCAAGTAGGAAAATTAAAGCATAATCTTTGAACATTCTAGTCATATTATAGCACGCGGTTGTATACTAGATAGTATGGATGAGTTAGTCAGCGACCCCCAGCAACCGCCGATAGGCTTCAAACTTCTCCCCGGTGAGCATCTCCTTTTACCGGTCATTACCCATGCTCAGCGCGTCTTCGCCAACCAGCCCTCAAGCTTAAAGCAAATTCTTCGCCTGACTGGCGCCGACCACCCAGACAATATCGGCAAACACGGGCCGAGTATCGCTGCGCTCGCCTTTGAAACCGATGCTTTAGCTAACGAAATTGTCGAAACTCCCGACCATCTGCGCCTGTATGAGATCTTTTTCGGACGAGACGGTCTGCGCGTGGCGATCGATCTAATATCAAGCTACCCAGAACTCGCTCGCGCCACAACACTCAAGCTCGCCGAGCAACAGGGCGTCGAAGATCACGTAAACCGCGAAGAGGAACTGGGCCGGATATTGCACGAGTTTCGTGATCCGAACGATCCGATTGCAATTGACCTAACTGAAAGACTAGGCTGGGAATGGCCGTACTACGGATCGGTAGATGCCACACCTGAGTTTATTCGCACACTGACCGCCTACTGCAAGCGCACCGAAGAAAATCGAGCATTCCTTTCGCAGGAGTACGTCGATCGCCAAGGTAACACCCACGCGATGACCCATGCTCTCGAAATGGCACTGGCATGGATCAACCGTCGTCTCAGCAGTAATCCCGAGGGCCTGCTTGAATATAAAGCAGCAATCCCAAAGGGTATCGAGAACCAAGTCTGGAAAGATTCTTGGGATGCTTATCATCACGCCGACGGCACGATCGCCAATCATAATAAAGGCATTGCCTCGGTTGAAGTTCAGGTCACGACTTATGATGCGCTCATTGATGCCGCCGAATTGTTTGAGGATGCACTTGACCAGCCCGAGCAAGCGCAAGAGCTGCGCGCACAAGCTGCACGCCTAAAACAAACGATAATCTCAACATTCTGGACCGATGATAAGGGTGGCTATTTCGTTCTGGGCACCGATCGCGATGATCACGGACAATTACGTCAACTAAAGATTCGCACATCGAACATGGGACACGTGCTCAATTCTCGCCTGCTTGACGGGGATGACCCCGAAGACATTCGTATGCGCGAAGCTGTCGCCAAGCACATCATGTCGCCCGAGATGCTAAATGTTAGTGGTATTCGCACGCTTGCAAGCGATGAATTCAGGTTTCGCCCTGGCTCGTACCATAACGGTAGCGTCTGGCTATGGGACACGCACCACATAGCGAAAGGGATGCGTCGCCATGGCTACCATGACGAGGCTGACGAACTCGACCGTCGCATCCTTAACGTCGTCAACGTCACGCACATGTTCCCCGAATACGTGCGCGGCGACGATAGCGACACGCCTAGTATTAACCAGCAAACGATCATTGTGTGGGACGAAATTCATCAACGCGAAAACAAAGTCGATCAGCCCCCACAAGAAGTCCAGGCCTGGTCGGTTGCGGTCATTTTGGCCACGAAGAAGCGTCTTCAGCGACGCGGCGTTGATCTAGACACCTATGACCTTAGTATTAAAACAGCGGCCTAGTGTGCCGCTGTTTTAATATGATTTAGTCGTTCGATTCTTCGAGCAGCGCCGCAAGGACACCGTTCGTCCATCCAAATCCATCCTGTAGCGGATATTCACCGCCACCACCCAGGCCGCTCTCGCTTTGGACGTCATATTTTTCAATCATTTTGCCCTGCTCTTTAAATACTTTGACATTCATATCTACCCAATGCTGCTTGATTTTCTCAGCAAGCTGATGATAGCCATAATGCCGCAACCCTTCAATCGCCACCCATTGTAGCGGCGCCCAACCGTTTGGCGCGTCCCATTGCTGGCCAGTGTTTTCGATAGTCGTGACAAGTCCGCCCTTTTTCAAAAAATCTTTTTCTAGTCGGTGCGCAACAGCCGCAGCTTGCTTGGAGGTTGCGATCTTGGCATACAATGGAAATACAGCGGCAAGCGTTAGATTGTCTTTTGGTGTATTTGCCTTGAAATCGTAGTCTGCAAAAAACTGCTGTTCTTCGTTCCAGCAATACGTTTGAATCGCTTTCTCGCGTCGTTCCGCGGCAAGCAAAAACTTTTTCGCCAAAATTGGCTGCAACATATAGCGATAGCCCTCGGCAATAGTAATCTCTAACTGGTACAGCAGGCTGTTCAAATCTACCGGGATGATGTCTGTCGTATGAATCGTCTTGATGTCACTAGGGTCCTTAAACCAACGCGAGCTAAAATCCCAACCGGACTCTGCGCCAGCGCGTAGATGCAAAAACAATGCTTCGGTTTCGCTGCCATTGCTACCGTGTGCCGTCTCGACATCCTCTTTGTAAGATTCTGGACGTGGCGTGTTTTTATTATCGTAGTAACGATTTAAGATTGATCCGTCAGGCATCTGAACGACACGCGCTAACGCTTGATGTTCGGGATGTTCATTTACTGATCGTCGCCCCTTCATCCAAAAGCGGTATTCGATTAATAGATACGGCAGATACTCGATATACACACGGCGCCGACCCTTATGACGAGCAAGCAATTTTACCATGTGCGCGAAAAAAGGCGGCTGCGAACGACTGAGGAAATACGTACGATTAGCCGTAGGAATAAAGCCGAACTTTCGAATCATATACGCATAATTCTTCATCATGCCTTCGATCATATCCCAGCGATTGTCGGCCGCAAGTCCTAACAGGATAAAATAACTGTCCCAGTAGAATTGCTCGCTAAACCGCCCGCCGGGAACGATATAGGCA
>CAMPJF010000068.1 GCA_946886725.1 uncultured Candidatus Saccharibacteria bacterium
GCTTCGACCAGGTCGTTTTGACCGCCGTACAAACATCATGCTTCCAGAGCGCAAAGACCGCGAGGCAATTTTGAAAGTTCACTTCAAAAACAAGCCAGTTGATGAGACTGTTCAAATCGAAGCCTTGGCTGCCAAGACCGCGGGATCAAGTGGTGCGGATCTTGCGAATATTGCAAACGAGGCAGCGATTGTGGCGGCTCGTCGCGACGCAAAGAAGATTAGCAACGCCGATCTGACTGAGGCATTTGAAAAAGTAGCCATCGGTCCAGAGCGCAAGACGAAGGTTATGAGTGAGGCTGAGCGTAAGATGACCGCTTACCACGAAGCTGGCCATGCGATTGTTGGGCACGTCCTTCCTGACAGCGATCCTGTTCACAAGGTGACGATCATTCCACGTGGCGGTACCGGTGGAGTAACGTGGTTCTTGCCGCCTGAAGACAAGAGTTACACGAATGTTTATGAATTTAAAGATATTCTTGCTCGAGCAATGGGTGGCCGTGTTGCAGAAAAGATTTTGTACGGTGCCGATGGTATTACGACTGGTGCGGGTTCTGATCTGCGCAAGGCAACCGAGATCGCTCGCGATATGATTATCGAACAGGGTATGGGTAGTAAACTGCGCGACCAGGTGTTCCATGACGACAACGGGGGCATGGTCTTTGACAAGATGACACACGAACGACCGTACAGTGATGACACTGCCAAAGAAATTGACAGTGAAGTTGAAATGCTGATCAAAGAGGCATCACGACGAGCAGAGATTGTTATCACTAAGAACCGAAAACATCTCGATGCGCTGGCAAGTGCACTGCTTGAAGATGAGACGCTCGAAGAGACGGCAGTAAATAAAATTCTTAAAGATGCGAAACTTCCAAAAGAGGCAATGCTCCACGAGATAGCTGCGTAGCAAACCTATGGGGCGAGTACAGGCCGCCGTTGCAAAGGCGAATAAGCGACTTCCGATTCAGCTTGCAGCTGTGCTGCTTGCTGGATCAACGTTGCTGTCTGCGCTGTTGGGTATTTTACGTGAACGTTTCCTGAACCGTGCATATTACGAAACCTACCCGACGGGTATCGATGCGTATACGGTCGCCTTTACGCTGCCGGACTTTATGTTTATCATTTTGGTATCCGGCGCACTGAGCGTTACTTTTATCCCCGTCTTTAATCAGCGCCTCGCCAAGGGGAATAAAAAATCAGCTTGGGAGCTGTCGACTAGTTTAATTAATTTTATGGCGCTCATTACCTTAGCTGCCAGTATTTTAATTATGATATTCGCCGAACCAATCGTGCAATATATCGTTGCACCAGGATTGGATGAGGCGAGCCGGGCGCTGGCGGTAAGCATGATGAGAGTCATCGCGGTCAACCCATTCTTGTTTGCGATTGCGACGGTTATTGCCAGTATGCAGCAGGCGATTGGGCGCTTTACGTTCTTTGCTTTGGCGCCAACAATATACAATGTGGGGATTATTATCGGCACGCTGTTCTTCACGCAAGGGATCACGATTTTTGGCTGGCAGGTGTTCGAGGGCGGTATTATGGGTGTGGCTCTCGGTGTTGTACTTGGATCGATTATGCAACTGCTGGTTAGCTCTATTGGATTACTTGGTCTTGGCTTTGACTACCGGTTTAAAATTTACTGGAAGAATAAAGGCTTTCGCAAAGTCCTTTCTTTGCTACCGGCGCGTTCACTGGACCAGGGTATGGACTATGTCGTTAGTATTGCAGAAACAAACTTGGCATCGCGCATGGCGTCCGGAACGATTCGTGCTTACAACCAAGCATTAACATTGCACTTGATGCCGATTAACTTAATCGGCGTGGCTATTAGTACTGCGGCGTTTCCAAGTTTGACGGAGCGCTTGGGCGAAAACCGTACGGACTTATTTATTAAAGAGCTTCGCAATACGATTCGAGTTATCATCTGGATCATATTACCAATCGGCACGATTGCATTCTTTGCCCGAGGATATGTGGTGAACTTTATTAAAGAGGGCGGTGACCCATTGATGGCAAACCTACTGGGCGCGCTGGTTATTGCGATTATATTTCGTTCGATTTATCACATTGCCGCGCGTAGTTTTTATGCGCAGCAGGATACGAAGACGCCGTTATACGTTTCTATTTTTGCAATCGCATTGAATGTTGCGTTGGCAATATGGTTTACGATGGTGCTTGAATGGGGTCCGTACGGACTGGCATGGGCGCAGTCAATTGTCGCGCTAGTCGAAGTCGTTATTCTGTTCTTTATTATGGCAAAGCGGATGCCAGATTTATTCAATCTTCCATTCATGCATGCGATTGGTCGGATGGTTGGCGCGACTGCGCTAATGGGCATCATTAGTTATATTATGGTGCAGATATTCCAGTTGCAAACGGTTGATCAGAAGTTCCTTGAGACGTTCCCGAAGTTCGTCGTCATCGTTCTTATCAGCTTGGGGGTATATGTTTGGTTCAGTAAGTTATTGAAACTGAGTGAGGCGAATCCGGTATTACGTCGCGCTCGCTCGTTGCTTTTTGGAAAAACAAATTAAAGTGTTATAATATATAAACAATAGTATGAATCAATCTCAAATTAGAAATTTCTGTATCATCGCGCATATCGACCATGGCAAGTCGACGCTTGCCGACCGTATGATGGAGCTGTCCGGGACTGTGCAGAAACGTGATATGAAATCACAGCTGCTTGATACGATGGATCTGGAGCGTGAAAAGGGTATCACGATTAAACTGACGCCTGTTCAGATGCACCACAAGGATTTTACACTTAATCTTATCGATACGCCGGGGCATGTCGATTTCAGCTATGAAGTCAGTCGCTCGCTTGAAGCCTGCGAAGGGGCGATTTTGGTTGTCGATGCCAGCCAAGGTATTCAAGCGCAGACATTGGCGAATGTTTATTTGGCGCTCGCGGCCGATCTGACGATTATCCCAGTATTGAATAAGATTGATTTACCGGCTGCGGACATCCCGCGAGTATCGGCGGAAATTATTAACTTGCTTGGCTGTAGTGAAGCAGATATTTTAAAAGTTAGCGCAAAGACCGGCGAGGGCGTATTGAATGTCCTTGATACGGTGATTGAACGTATCGCACCACCTGCCGGACATGCTGATCAGCCAACTCGCGCATTAATTTTCGACAGTTACTATGATGATTACCGCGGGGTAATCTTGTATACTCGTGTCGTTGATGGCGCCGTAAAGAAGGGTGATACGATCGAAATGCTTGCGACGGGCGCAAGCGGACTTGCCCTCGAGGTAGGAGCGCTGGCGCCTTCCATGAGTCCCGGAGCTGAAATCGCTACGGGCCAGGTGGGGTATATCGTAACCAACCTCAAAACAACCCGCGATGCTCGCGTCGGCGACACGGTTACCGTGAAGCGTAGCCATGCGACAGAAATGTTGCCCGGTTATCAGCACGTCAAGCCATTTGTTTATGCCGGATTTTTCCCCGTTTCCAACGAGGATTACAACGAGCTGAAAGATGCGGTCGAAAAGCTTAGCCTGAGTGATTCGGCATTGCAATTCGAACCGGAAAATTCACCCGTTTTAGGATTTGGTGTTCGCATTGGCTTCCTGGGGCTGCTGCATATGGATATCGTTCGCGAGCGCCTCGAGCGCGAGTACTCACTCGACTTGGTCGTGACGAACCCTAGTACTGATTATCAAGTGCGCCTGCAAAATGGTGAAGAGTTGGATATTAAATCTGCTTCAAGCCTTCCTGACCCTTCGAAAATTGCTGAAATTCGCGAACCATGGATTAAAGGCGAAATTATCGTCCCGCAGGCATATATTGGTGCGGTAATTCAGCTGATCGTCAACAAGCGCGGCCAACAAAAGAACCTCAGTTATATTGATGAACGCGCACTAATTAGTTTTGAGGCGCCATTGGCAAACCTACTTACCGATTTTTACGATCAGCTAAAATCAGTGACGAGTGGTTATGGGTCATTTAATTACGACCTAGATGACTATCGTGTCGAAGATTTGGTGAAAGTCGATTTTTATGTTGCCGGCGAGATCGTTGACGCACTGAGTGTAATGGCGCATCGTTCAGAATCTCAACACCTGGGACGTGTCGTTGTCGACAAGCTAAAAGAGGTGATTCCACGACAGAATTTCCAGGTCGCCTTACAGGCGGCGATTGGGGGAAAGTTTATTGCCCGTGCCGATCTTTCCGCCTATCGAAAAGACGTAACTACTGGTCTGTATGGCGGTGACGTATCGCGTAAAAAGAAGGTGCTTGCTAAACAGGCCAAAGGCAAGAAGCGTATGAAACGATTCGGCAAAGTGGATATTCCATCCGAAGCCTTTACGGTCATGCTAAAGCGGGATTAAACTGTTATACTAGATCGAATGAACGAAATTGATCAACTTATTGCCGACTATCAACCCTCAGATTACGTGGCCGAACTGGTCCGTGGTACAAAGATTACGCTGCTCGTAGGAATATCGGGCGCCGGAAAAGACACGATCAAGAAGGAGCTTTTGAAAAAGCCAGATTTTCGTGACATCGTCTCGCACACGACGCGTGCTCCACGAATTAACAATGGCATCGCAGAAGTACCTGATGTGGACTATCATTTCATTGACGACAATGCGGCAAAAATGATGATAGAGAACCATGAGTTTATTGAAGCGAAGTTCGTTCACGGCACTGTGTATGGTACAAGCATCGACGAACTCAAGCAATCGCACGACGAACAAAAGATCGCATTAACTGATATCGATGTACAGGGCGTTGCTGAGTATAAAGAATTATCGCAGCATGTCGTCGCCGTATTCGTTATTCCACCGACGTACTCGGTGTGGCGTGAACGGCTAGCGCAGCGATACGAATCGCCTGAAGCATTTCAGGCTGAATGGACAAAGCGTCGCAACAGTGCGATCGACGAATTGACGCATGCACTTGAGGTGCCGTACTATCATTTCATCGTGAATGATGACCTCGACCGAGCGGTGGCTGTCGCGGAAGAAATCGCCCACAAGCCGGATGTTTTTCATCGCAAAGACGATGAAGCCCGCTTAAAAGCCCGAGATCTATTAGCGGCAATTCAAACGAGCATGTAACGATTAGCACTCTATTTGCAAGAGTGCTAATCATGCGCTAAAATAGAGCTATGACAACCCGTCAAATAGCTATATTATCCGCCATTATTGAACAATATGCCGAAATTGCCGTTCCGGTAGGTAGTGTGACATTGGCAAAATTATTTGGTGTTTCGAGCGCAACTATCCGCAGTGAAATGGCCCGTCTAGAAGAGATGGGGATGATTATGCAGCCGCACACGAGTGCTGGACGCATACCTACTGATCAGGGATATCGATTCTATGTCAACACACTTACCGAGCAGCACGCTACCGAACAACCGCAGCAGCTTGATCGCAGTGCGAGAGCGATTGAGGCGCGAGTAAATACCTATGGTGATCGTGCTGATCGTGCAATTCGCAGTGCGGTCGACAGCCTGGTGGATCTGACGCAAAATCTTGGTATTGCGACTATTGGCGACGAGTTGTATATGAGTGGTATTGGCAATCTATTTTCACAGCCAGAATTTATGAGTGGTACGCATGCACAATCTGTTGCTCGTTTGCTCGACAACCTCGAGCCATGGCTACGTGAAGCGGCGCCGAATGAGCCACTTAATGTTTATATTGGTGCCGAAAATCCAATTGGAAAAACTAGTGGGGCAAGCTTGATTATTAGCCGGTTTAGGTCGCCCTATAGTGACCGAAGTTATATCGGTGTGCTGGGTCCCACCCGCCAAAGTTACGGTAAAGTAATGCGGCTCGTGCGTCACGCCGGCGCAATGTTAGAGGAGGTACTATAATGGAAG
>CAMPJF010000069.1 GCA_946886725.1 uncultured Candidatus Saccharibacteria bacterium
AGTGGGCGAGGGGTTGTCGGTAAAGCATTCAGCTCATTCACTACAGAAGTGAACAGAAAGGGGGATGCATTCAGCCAAATTACCACTAGCACGGCGACCAGAACGAGGCGTACATAAAAACGATCAAATTCTTGCACGTAAACTCCTGAACTATGTGATGAGTTTGGAAATAACTATGGTAACAGGCGAAAATTTCACCGGTGACCTATCTGATCCGTATTATACTATTTTAAGCAATAATTGTCAATATTCTTAATTACCATAAGCCTATTGCAATTTGTAGTATTTTTTGCTATAATATGCTGTATCAATCAGTAGCGAAACCGCTTATAATAAGACAAAGAATACATTATGGCTAAAAAGAAAAAATCTACTCGAAAAAAAGGCAAAGCCCCATCCGCACCGCAACATAGCCTGCCGAATGGTTTTTGGGCGCAGGTTGGCGCAGTTTTTATGATAGCTATCTCACTTCTTCTTGTGGTGACTTGGTTTGGGGCGGGTGGTCCCGTCCTAGAATGGCTGCATAATACCGCAGCACAGACGATAGGGTATGCCGAGTATATTATTCCTATCCTGTTCATTTACATCGCTGTCGAGATTTTTCGTGCGGACAATAACCGCATTCCTTTTGTGACAAAGTTTGCGACAACGATGCTGATCGTATGGTTTGCTGGTCTGTTTGGCTTGATGAAGAGCAATGGTCAACCGACGGGCGGATTTATCGGTGAAATGGCCAACGGATTAATGCTCGCTATGGTTGACAGTGGCGTTGGTGCATTTATTTACGCACTCCTTATTATCGTGACGACACTGTTCGTGCTGCGGGTATCGCCGATTACGGTCATTAAGAAGTTATGGGAGTTATCGCGTACGGAGCGTGAAGAACAAGAGGCGAATATCAAGGTTATGCGCAAAGTCGCCGCCGCTGACGCGCCAAAGCCAACACCTATCGGTGAACTGAAATTGAATACCGGCGTTGATGTCCTGGGTGTCGATGCACCTGCCGAGGAAAAGAAATCATTACGCCGCTCGACAATGAAGGGGAGTGTTCCTCAGGATAAGGCAGCCGAAGACCGCGCTGCACTTGTCACGGTCAGCGACCCTAACTGGCAGTCGCCAAGCGTCGATCTCCTTGAAAAGAAACAATCGCCTGCCGATGCGGGTGACGTGCAGCAGAATGCGCAGACTATTCGCGATACGCTCGCCGAATTCAATATTGATGTCGAGATGGAGGGGGCTAATATTGGTCCGAAGGTAACGCAGTACACCCTTAAACCACCAAGTGGCGTCAAACTAACACGCATCACCGCCCTAGAAACGAATATCGCACTAAATTTGGCTGCGCAGAGTCTGCGCATCGAGGCGCCAATTCCCGGTCAACGAGCGGTTGGTATCGAAGTGCCAAACCGCAAAGCTGCTGACGTACGCTTGCACGGCATATTAACCGCCAAGCAGTGGCGCGCCAATCAAGAGCCGCTTAGTTTTGCGATCGGTAAAGATATTTCCGGCGAGGCAGTCGTGGGCGAGCTTAATAAAATGCCTCACCTGTTGATTGCCGGTCAGACTGGTAGCGGTAAGTCGGTCATGATCAACACGCTACTTACAAGCTTGCTGTACCGCAATAGCCCGAGCGAGATGAAGCTGATTCTTGTCGATCCTAAGCAAGTCGAAATGGCGCCGTACGAAGATATTCCGCATTTGTTGACACCGATTATCACCGAACCCGAGAAGACGATTAGTGCATTGAAATGGGCAGTCAATGAGATGGAGCGACGTTACAAGCTCCTTGCCGGCGAAAAGATCCGTGACATTAAAAGCTATAACCAAAAAATTCAAGCCGGTAGTAAAAAGATTTCCGTTGCAGATGAAGATGGTAACGAACAGCGCGTCGACGATGGGGCGATGCCGTATATTGTTATCGTGATCGACGAGCTCGCAGATTTGATGATGGTTGCATCGCGTGACGTCGAAGCGCTGATTGTCCGCTTGGCGCAAAAAGCTCGTGCCGTCGGTATCCATTTGGTTCTTGCGACACAGCGTCCATCGGTTGACGTTATCACCGGTCTTATCAAAGCGAACGTTCCGGCGCGCATTGCGTTTACCGTCGCCTCGCAAATTGACAGCCGTACGATTCTTGACCAAGCCGGAGCCGAAAAGCTTCTGGGGCAGGGTGACATGTTAATGCTGACGCCTGCTATGAGCAAGCCAAAACGTATCCAGGGTGCCTGGGTGATGGACGAGGAGGTGGCAAAGATTACCGATCATCTGCGTATGCAATCAGCACCGCAATATAACGATGAGATTATTTCTCAGCCTGTGCAGCTCAATGGCAAGGGTGGTGTTGTGATGGACTTTGATAGCGGCGGCGGCGATGATGATATGTATAAAGACGCGCTTCGTGTGGTTGTCGATAGTGGCAAGGCGAGTACGAGCTTATTGCAGCGACGTCTTCGTATCGGCTACGCCCGTGCGGCCCGTATTATCGAGCAGATGGAAGAACAAGGCGTTATTGGCGCGGCTGACGGCTCTCGACCGCGTGATGTGCTGATCAATAGTATCGACGACCTTGGCGACAGCGACGGCAATCTGTAGCGCCACCACTTTGTCACCGGCAGGCTTTGCGGTATACTAAGCTTAAGCATGATGGGCAAAACATACAATAAGCAGGGCTTTACGATCGTTGAACTTTTGATCGTGATCGTTGTTATTGGGATTCTTGCCGCTATCACGATCGTAGCGTTTAATGGCGTTCAGGGTCGAGCGCGTGATTCGCAGCGCATTCAGGATATGCAAAGTATCGTTAAGGCGCTTGAAATTTATAAAGCAACTAACGGCAGTTATCCAGCGGCGGTTGGTACAGCGAATGCATCGGGCTGGGAGGTCTCGCATGACGGTACTGTTGCCACGAACTTTCTTTCAGCATTAGTGACCAGCGGCACCGTATCGAAGGTTCCTTTGGATCCTAAAAACGTAGGTGTCGTGGTCAGTACGAGTAGTTTGGCGCCGTCATGGACATCGACGAATAACCTGTATTTTTATCATCGCTACGCTGCCGGTAACGGCGGCTGTGACGCGACGAAAGGGAACTTTTATGTGCTTGGCGTTACACGATTTGATTCAGTGGCGTCGGGCCAAAGCGCGTCGAGTAGCCCAGGCTTTAGCTGTCCTGGTCGCAACTGGGCGCAAGAGGGCGCGTGGGTAACGGGAGGTTATACGAATGGCTAGAAATGTCTCCCCAAAGGTGACTGGATTTACGATCGTTGAACTGTTGATCGTGATTGTCGTGATCGGTATCCTGGCGGCCATTTCAATTGTCGCTTATAACGGGGTGCAAACGCGGGCGCAAACGGCAAAAATTACTTCCGATCTTGCATTATTAAGCAAGGCAATACAAGCGAGTCGTGTTAATTCATCAGAGGTTGCACTGCGGTACGTAACGCTCTCGACTGGTACGGCGGGGACATGTATGTATAAGGCAGCCGGTACTGATCTGGCGACGCTCGATAGGTCAACCGATACGTGTTGGACGCAGTATCTCACGAGTTTGCAGAGAATTTCTGACGCGTCGAATATGAATGTTACTAATCTTGTTGATCCATGGGGGCGTCCCTATGCCATGGATGAAAATGAAAAAGAAGGCGCCTCAACATGCGGGAATGGCCGAGACGTTATCGGTGTTTTCTCACGCCCGTTCAATGGGGTTTCCTGGATAATCAATAATCAGGTTTCCATTCCGTATATTACGCCAGGCTGTTAATGAAAGAGGTGAAAATACATATGAGTAATAATGCAACACAACAGCGCGGTTTTACGATCGTGGAACTGCTAATCGTTATCGTGGTAATCGGTATCTTAGCGGCAATTGCCATTGTCGCGTATAACGGAGTGCAGCAACGGGCTCGCGATTCGATGCGCACAAGTGAAATCGCAGGCGTCCAAAAGGCGCTGGAGCTATATAAAGTTGATAACGGGTCCTATCCATCAGTGGGGACGGATAATATCGGGTATGCGATATCGACATTAGCAGCGGCACTCGTGCCGACATATATTGCAAAGCTGCCGAATGATCCGAACACAAGCCTGACGAATTATCAGTATGTTCGCGGGGCTGCGACAAGTGGATCGTACGGGATTAGGATTTCATACGAATCCAAGCCGGCATGTCATCTTGGCATGGGTAACACGGGCATTGGCTGGTGGGGGATGCAGGCGTGTTAAAACTAATTTGGTGTAGTCGTCTAGGTACGGGTCGCCGTAGTAATGGCTTTACGATCGTCGAGTTGTTGATCGTTATCGTAGTTATCGGTATATTGGCGGCTATTAGTGTCGTTGCGTATAATGGTGTGCAAAATCGTTCAAGGGACGCGTCGGTACAGAATGACTTGACGCAACTCGCCAAGCAATTTGGTATTTTTTACGCGGACAGGGGTGTGTATCCGACGTCGGCCGCCGATCTTGAGTCTTTGACGGTGAATATTAATAAAGCTGCATATTCACTCGATGCCAGCTATTCGTTTAATCTTGTGCCATGTACATCACCAGACGCACAGCAGTTTACAATTACGGCAATACCAACTTCGGGTAAGCGCCTGTATATCACCAGTGGCAGCGGTGTACGCGAATACACTGGCGCAACTGTCTGGACGGGCGGGACAAACTATACTGCAATGTGTGAAACGACATTGCCTGGATCGGTTGTGATATCAAGTGGCTCTGGGTATGGCGGCTCTTGGCGTGTCTGGACCAACGGATGATCGCATAAAAGGCTAGTAAAGAGCCCGCCCCCAGAAGGAGGCGGGCTCTTTACTTCTGCAGTGGCGGGCTAGTTGGTTTGTGTCGCTAGGGTGTAATACTTTTCGTATTCGATTACCCATTTGTACAGACGTTGGACGGCGAACAAATCGTATGCGAGGGTGCGCAGTGTTATTCTCTCATTGATGTCGTCGTCGATAAGGCGCATGGTCTCTTCGATTGTACTGAACCGTGGCGTCCTGATTGTGACCTCGTCTCGAAGGACTGATGTCAGGCTGAGCAGTTGTCCGGGCTGGTAGTCGGTTTTATTCCAATCGGCTAGCTGGCGGACGAGCGGTGCCTCCTCGCCCAACTCTTGACTGAGAGAGAGTCGAAATTGATCGATCGTCATACTCCCGTCTTTCAGTAGTAGGTGATTTAACTTCTCGTATGTAACCGGGTCCATCGTAGACCTTTCGCCGTGGGGTTGGACGTATGTTATTTAACGTCAAGTTGGGACTTTATGCAAGCGTGGGCGACATGAAGATAAAAGCATATCCATCCCTAGACTTTATAGATGAAATCTAGTATAATTACTACTGTTATTAACTCGGCTTGTACTAGATACAAGCATCCATAAGGATTCCAGAGGAGGAAATCTATGAAAGAATACGAACTAACCGTTCTGATTCACCCTGATCTCGAAGCAGATCTTGAGACTCCACTTGCCAAGGTCCGTGATATTATCACGACTGCCGGCGGTGAAATTGTAAAAGAAGACAACTGGGGTAAGAAAAAACTTGCCTACAAGATTGATCGCCAGGATTTTGCAGTCTATGTGTACTTTGACGTCAAACTTCCTGCAGACGCACCACTAAAGATTAGCAACACGTTCAATAT
>CAMPJF010000070.1 GCA_946886725.1 uncultured Candidatus Saccharibacteria bacterium
CAGTCATAGGATTGATCAAGCAAGCTTCGATTGACAAAAAGTAACAAAAATGCTAATGTTAATGTATACCTATTAAGGAAAACAAACATATGGCAGAAGAAAAAATAGACAACGCAACTCCTACTAGCGACGACCTTGATGTACTCCGCGTTTTACTACACACAATTAAAGGAATTAGCCCAATTTCGACAACTGAAGGTTACATGCCAATTGACGCATCCGACGATCCTTTGCTAGAGAATTAAGGGGTTTGACGCGCACTTTGGTATAATCATACCAATGGATAAAAAAATCTCTCAGTTAATAAAAGAACTTTTCGATGTCGACAGCGATGTCGTGTTGACGCGCCCAGACCCTCAGTTTGGTGATTATGCGACGAATGTTGCTATGCAAATCGCCAAACCACTTGGCAGAAATCCGCGTGAGATCGCTGAAGAGATCGCTGTAAAACTTCGTGAAAATGAAGATTTCACAGAAGTATCAATCGCCGGGCCGGGCTTTATTAATATTCGGCTTGGGGACACGGCGCTCCTTGCACTAGTGCGTAGGAATCCGCAGCCAGTCTATGCCGGTCAGAAAATTGTTTTCGAGTACAGCTGCCCAAATGCTTTCAAGGAATTACATACGGGCCATTTGTATCAGACGGTGTTTGGTGATATTGCTTCGCGTTTGATGCTGGTTGGCGGGGCGAACTTGCAACGCACTAGTTTTGGCGGTGATGTTGGCTTGCACGTTGCGAAGTGTCTTTGGGGTATGGTGGCTGAGCTCGGCGGAGAATACCCGGAAAAATTGGCAACTGTCGAGACTGACGCTTTTTCGCGTTCCCGTTGGATCAGTAGCTGCTATGTGCGTGGCGCCAAAGCCTACGAAGAAAATGCCGACGTAAAGGCCGATATCGACGAGCTGAACAAAACGATTTATGGATACCATAGCACGAATGATCAGGCGTCACCGCTGGCGAAGATATATTGGACAACGCGCCAGTGGAGCTTTGATTACTTTGACGCGTTTTATAAGCTTATAGACGTCGAACCTATGCGCTATTACCCCGAGAGTCAAACGGCTGAAATTGGAATGAGCGTTGTTAACGAACAGCTTGCTAAAGGTGTATTGAAAAAATCTGACGGGGCTATCGTCTTTGAGGGTGATGAATCAAAACACTTGCATACCCGTGTGTTCGTGACGTCGAAGGGCTTGCCGACTTACGAGACGAAAGATATCGGTGTGATTTGGATGGAGAAGCAGGATTATGACTTTGATCACCGTTATTTGCTGACTGGCAATGATCAGAAAGAATATATGCGAGTCGTGTTTGCGGCCGCCGAAGCGTTTCGTCCAGAAATGATAGGAACAATGACGCACATGACGAATGGAACGGTTAAGTTTGCCGACGGCAAGAAAATGAGCTCCCGTCTGGGCAATGTCACCCGTGCATTGGATGTCATAGATATCGTGCGCGAAAAGGTAAGTGAGCTTGTCGAAGATACGGCACTGATTAACATGGTGACTTTGGGGGCAATCAAGTACGCGTTTGCTCGCTACCGACTTGGCGGCGATATTGCCTTTGATATTGAAGAAACGGTCAGTTTACAGGGAAACTCCGGTCCATATCTGCAGTATGCGCATGCCCGAGCTCGTCGAATCCTTGAAAAGACGGGTTCGTTTACGATGCCGAGCGCTATCCGCAGCGAGGACCGCGCACTGGTCCGCAAACTTGGTGAGTACGCAGAAGTGCTAGAACTTTCTATTCGCACGCTTGAGCCGCACCATATCTGCAATTATCTATTCGAACTGGCGCAGGAATTTAATCGCTACTACGAGAAAAATCAAGTCGCAGGTAATGAGCACGAGGTGCATCGAGCTGGCATTGTCGCACTTTATGCTGATACGCTTGCTGCCGGACTTGCAGTTCTTGGCATTGATGCGCCCGAGAAGATGTAGTGCACGGAATGTCTGATGATTTTGCTTCACTGCGTCGACACGCATGGACGCTGCCATTTACTTGTGCCATGGCGCTGGGTGCGATTACGTCGCTTATCGCCGGCCAGCACGCTCATATGGCAATTGCAATCTTCCTAGTGATATCAAGTACGCTCCCGCTCTTAATCGAGCGATTATGGAAAGTGCGGCTACCGACTTTTATCCAAGTCAGCTATGTTGGGTTCTTGTTTTTATCGATGTTTAGCGGTGAAGTGTTGGGGATGTATAGCCGATTTTATCCATGGGACGATATCATGCATTTTATTTCCGGCTTGTTTGTAGGGATGGGTGCCGTACTGTGGTTGACTAGTGTGGTCGATCGGACGAAGTTAGCGGTTAGCTCGTGGTTGCTTGCTGTCTGCGTCTTTTGCTTAGGGGCGACAATTGCCGTGGTTTGGGAAGTAGTTGAATTTACCAGTGACCGATTATTTGGTACGTTCACGCAGCGTAACGATCTGTTCGACACGATGACCGACTTGATGCTAGGGACGGTGAGTGCGCTGATCGTAGCGATTCTACTTGATCGTGCGTTACGAAAGAAGCGCAGTGCAGGTATGGATAAGGTCATTGCCTATTACCGCCATTTGAATCATCCGTAGCGATAGCGGTATAAATGCTATAATCTTTGTACATAGTAATAGAGGAGTTGATATGGCTGCAAAAAAAGAAAATAAAACAGCGACACCTGCCGCTAAAGAGTCATCAAAGATAAAACGGGTTGCTGCGCAGGCTGTCAGTGTCACTCGGCATGGCAGTGGATTTATGACGTTCGTTCGCGAACAAGGCGTGGTCGGCTTGGCGGTCGGTCTGGCGATCGGTACGGCGGCTGGTGCGTCAGTAAAACAAATTGTTGACGGCCTCATTAATCCGATTGTCGGCTTTTTGATTGGCGGCGTCGACCTGACAAAGTTAAGTTGGGTGGTAGTCGAAGCTAATGCGCAGGGAAAAGGCGGACTCGAGCTTGATTGGGGCGCAGTCGTATCGTCGTTGATTACATTGCTTGCGACAGCACTTGTTATTTACTGGCTAATTCACGTCGCCAAGCTCGATCGATTGGATAAAAAGAAACAGTAATGCGATCGTAAGATACCTTACATACAGGTGAATGTATCCAAGATATAGTAAAGGTATGAATAAAATAGCTAAAACTGATAGCGAATGGCAAGCCGAACTAACCCCCGAGCAATATAGGGTACTGCGTCAAAAGGGAACTGAGCGGCCGTTTAGCGGTCAGTATGACAGTACGTTTGACCCAGGATCATACCGCTGTGCTGCCTGTGGAACAAAGCTGTTTGCGAGCGAAACGAAATTTGATGCTCATTGCGGATGGCCAAGCTTTTACGATGCGCTGCCTGGAACGGTTGAACGGCATACTGATGATTCATTGGGGATGTCGCGGACTGAGGTGACGTGTGCGACGTGCGGGGGGCATTTAGGGCATGTCTTTGAGGGCGAGGGGTTGAATGTTCCCACTGACCAGCGTTACTGTATCAATTCGCTTAGCCTGCAGTTTGACCCGTCCGACTAATCATCAACCAGGCGACGAAAAGGGTTAAAGTTGCTATACTGTGAGGTATGGATAAAAAACTTGCTAATGCGCGCACCAATCGAATCCTTTGGATTGATTTAGAGATGACCGGCCTTGATCCAATCGAGGACCGCATACTAGAAGTCGCGGCTATCGTGACGGACTGGAAGTTTAACGAGCTCGCTACCTATGAAGGTGTTGTCAAAGTGGGGCCACGTCTAGTAGAGCGCCGAATGAAGGTCGGCAAGGACTTTTGGGATGCAAACCCCGAGGCCCGTGATGGCCTGATCAATCAAAATCTCGAAAAAGGCCGCTCTGGCCGTACGATTGAAAACGAGCTGCTTGCTTTCATTGACGAGCATTTCGAAGCAGGACTACCCGTGCTGCTGGCCGGCAACTCTATTCATCAGGACCGTCGGTTTATCGCTAACGAGTGGCATCGCCTGGACGCTCGCTTGCATTATCGAATGCTTGATGTCAGCGCCTGGAAAGTTGTCTTTGAGGCGAAATATAAAAGACGTTTCACGAAGCCTGAAGAGCATCGTGCGCTGGGCGATATCCGTGGTAGTATTATGGAATTACAGTATTATTTGAAAAAGGTAAAAGCATGACACGAGAAGAACTAAATAAACACTTACTCGGCTACCCTGATACATGGCTAGACTTTCCGTTTGGTGAAGAGACATCGGTCTACAAGGTGGGCGATAAGGCGTCGGGTGATAGTAAATTCTTTGCTATTATTCAAGACAATGCCAAGCCGCTGCGAATCAGCCTCAAGTGTGATCCGCAGCTTGCCGAGCTACTACGCGAAAAATATGAAACGGTTGTACCTGGGTATCATCTCAACAAGAAACATTGGAATACGATTATATGTTCGGGACAAGTACCCGACGATGAACTGCAGGATTTTATACGTCTCAGCTATAATCTCGTAACCGGTCAGCTCTAGCGATCGGTGCTATTGAACGACTCTAGTTGCTGCTTGATTGGCTGAAGATTTTCGTCTGTTTCCAAGAGGAACTCTTGCATGGATTTGCTTTTTGATTGCTCGGATATTTGTTGCATGAGTACTGCTATCGTTGCAAGCTTAAAGCCCATCTCGCGAGCGTACGTGTCATCAAATGTGGCATTCAAGCGAGCGTCTTCGAGCGTGGCGGTGATTTTATCAGCTTTTTCTTTTGCCACTGCAGTCTTATCGAGCTTGGTAACGTCGATTTTTTCTATGGCTAGCGGCGCAGCGATATCGCGGTTCGCGTTAGTAAGTAGAATTTTAAGATTGCTATTCACGCTTCGCAGCTGACTGCTTTTGATATTCTTTTGCGCCTTGTCGGAAACTTCCTGCATTGCCTGCATACGGGCCGCCAGGGTGACCATGCTCGTCTTTGGGCCGGCTGCGCTATTGCTAATGAAAATTAGAAAGCCGATTACGATTGTCAGTACCGTAACAATGATTGCGACCACTGCAACGACCGCGCGTTTATCAACGCCGGGGCGCTTTGGCTGCGGGGCGATCTGGTTCAGATAGTCAATTGGCGCTTGAGTGTTAGGATCAGGATACATAGATGGGTCTATTTAACCACAAACAGAATGAATCAACAACGCGCGCTTCTATTCGAAAGATCGGCAATCGATTATGAAGTCATGCCACCCGACAGAGGTAAAAAATGATATAATCAAAGTATGCAAGATGCCAAAGAAGAAGTTAGGGCGCGGCTGAATATTGAAGATGTGGTAGGGGAGTACGTTCAGTTAAAGCGTGCGGGGCGCAATTTCAAAGGACTCAGTCCGTTTAGTGGTGAAAAAACACCGAGCTTTATCGTTAGTCCGGACAAGCATATTTGGCATGACTTCTCTTCAAACAAGGGGGGTGATATCTTTTCTTTCATCATGGAAGTCGAGGGGATGGACTTTCGGCAGGCACTAGAGCACTTGGCGCGAAAAGCCGGTGTCGATATGTCCGTCTATGAGTCCAAAGGTAATCAAGATCTGGCCCGCCGTAAAAAGCGTCTGCAGCAAGCGAATGATTTGGCTGCACAGTATTATCAGCAC
>CAMPJF010000071.1 GCA_946886725.1 uncultured Candidatus Saccharibacteria bacterium
ATACAAACAAAACAAAAGTCAAATTATGCAAATACGACGCTAGTGTGGATAACTATAACTGATTAGTGTATATTAGCACTCTCGGCTGATGACTAGCATGCCGCGAAGAGACCCTATGTCATACGACGTATATAGTAAGTGTATGAATGTGAAGTGATACATCACGTATAGTGAATTAGAGGAGGAGAATCCGTACAAATCCCCCTTCTATAAGGATAGTAACGATTTTCGCCATACAGACAGATGCATGAGTAATCATCTTATGTGTATATATCTAATGTCGTAAAAGATATATTGTGCGACCCATAATTACTATGACCTTTAGGTATGTTCTTGCGCGATATAATCAGCCTATTGTTTGTTCTACGCTCATTCATTCCTTCACTTTCTTGTTGCTCGCCTGCCATTAGCCCGTCTGCGTCGTTGTAATGCTCGTCCGTCTGTATAAATAGCCATAACGAATAACTTTGGTTAACGTACGGCAGTTATTGATCTGCTTGACGGCAATTGCATCGACGGCAATAAATGTTCTATTTTTGTTCTATTCTGTTTTATGTGGATCTTAGTAAGTCATGTACAAAAAAGAGGCGAACTGTATTGTCGCCTCCTCGCTATCATTTGTCTAGATATAATACTACTCAGTTACAATGAGTTGACCTGCATGATCTGCCATATCGTGATTATGATAGCCCCAAGTGCCAGCCTTTGTGATGGTCACGCTGTCTGACGCGCCTGGTTTGATTGTGTCTAGATTAATTTCTGTATTGATGGTATGGGTTGGATGATCAGCAGATGCGAACATCAAGTCCATGGTTGATTCGTTATTCACGGTCAGTACCGTGCCTACCTTAAGTGAGATTGAAGTGGGGCTAAATCCCGTATCGGTATAGGTGATCGAGGCGATTGGCATATCGACAACCTCTGAAGGTTCTGGTGACGATGTTTCCTTTGAGTTCAGCGGCTGATCGACCGCAGTATCCGTCTGTGTATTGTTTGTTGCTGGGCGACTGACGGCAAATGCGACAGCAGCAAGCAAGATAATTGCCGCCACTCCTGCGATACCTATTAACGTCTTTTTATTCATTACACTCCCCCCTTACTAGCTAACTAGCGTGTTTTAATGTGTCTATATACTTATTCTAGTCGTATGAAGTTCATTTTGATAGGGCGGCGCCAAGAAGAAGTCGTGCACTTCCCTATCTAACGAAGGCGAAGTATCGTTTCATCATGTGCGGGTTTTGGCGTGACGATCTTGGTGGCGGGTGGTTTGGTGGTATGCGGCGTGCGAGTTGGTTCAGTGGTGCTTTTAGGGGGTGCCACTGGCTGGCTAGCGTTTACTTTCTCATCTGATTGCTGAACGGGGCGATTTTTCTGCTGCGATGGCTCGGAAGGTGTCTGTTCGTTTCGCTCGCCTGATGGAGTGCCGGCGGCGGGTTTACGCTTGCGCGTGCGAGTTCGTTTTTTCCTCTCAGGTGCCGCAGTGGCTGTTGCGTCGCCAGGGTTGCTGCCGGCAACTTTTTCAGGTTCAGTCGTAGGACGCGTAGAGGGTGTTTTAGCGGCTGCTGTCTCGCTGTTGTTTGTCGATGTTCCGCTGTTAGCGACAAGTTTCGAGGGGTCGGTTTTAAATACGATTTTATTAGGTGTAACCGTTTGAGTGTGTGCGTTAATAGGCCATTGCTTTGCCTGCGCAGCTGATTGGGGTTGTTTCTTGCTTTGAAGATGTTGTGGTGGCTGAATAGCGGCATCGATCTCTTGTTCGACATCTGCGCGGCTACGACTGTAGTTGCGGCGGGTATTTTCGATGATGATACTACTGTTGTCATTTTGCATCGGTGGCAGCGTTAGTGTCGAAGCGCTAAAAGCTGGCGACTTTTCACCTTTGATGACCATGTTAATAATAAAGTTACGGTTATGCATCTGCAGTAGGTCGTTGGGTTCGAACTGTGGCTCGAATTGCTTGGATAAAATCGGTGCGTCATCTGCCGAGACGCGGAAGCAAATCATTGTACCGACGTTACCAAACACTGCATCGCGTACGGTGTCGCTCATCTGTGAGATATACTGGTTGGCGACTGTCAGATTGAGGCCGTATTTACGTGCTTCGGATAGAATCGTTGCGAAGCTGTCGGTAGCGAAGTTCTGGAACTCGTCCACATACAGGTAGAATGGACGACGGTCTTCGATATTTGGAATGTCAGATCGCGACATGGCGGCTAACTGGATTTTTGTCACGAGGAACGAACCAAGAATGGATGCGTTGTCTTCGCCGATCAAACCCTTCGAAAGATTAACAATGAGGATCTTGCCTTCGTCCATGATCTCACGGATATTGAAGGTGCTCTTTGGCTGTCCGATGATGTTACGAATCACAGGGTTGGCGGTAAAGGCGCCGACTTTATTTAGTACTGGGGCAATTGCCTCGGCAACGAATTTATCGTTCCAGCTGGCAAATTCAACACGCCAAAACTGCATGACGACAGTATCCCTGCAGTAGCTGAGGGTGTCTTCGCGGAATTTTTTATCAGTTAGCATGCGGGTGATGTCCAGCATGGTTGTTTCTGGACGATCCAAGAGTGCCAGGATGGTGTAGCGAAGAATATATTCCAATCGGGGGCCCCATGATTCGCCGAACATACGCTTCAATACGCCGATAACTTCGGAGCTGATGTTGGTCTTTTGGTTCGGATTCGTGACCTCGAGCGGATTAAAGCCTAGCGGAAATGCCGTATCTGCCGGATTAAAGTAAACGACGTCCTTTAGGCGGGACTCGGGGATGAAACGCATGTTATTGACGGCAAAGTCGCCGTGCGGATCGATGATGGCGTAACCCTGGCCATGATAGATATCGGACAGTGCGAATAATTCGAGCGTACCCGACTTACCTGCTCCGGTCTGGCCGATGATATAGACGTGACGACTGCGGTCACTGCGTAACATGCCGAACTGGTGATTCATCCCGCGGAAGTTCGTCAGACCGAACGCACTGATGTTTTCGTCAATCGCATCGTTACCAGTGATGACCGGCAGCTTGGCTGGTGGCTCGGCGGTCTTGTTGCTTGCCCAGACAATGTTTGGGGTCTCTACGTTAGTGTGCGGCAAGTGGAAGACGCTGGCGACTTCGTCGATATTTAAAATAGAGCCACGATCCATAAATAACCTAGAACGATAACTCGCGAGGTCTTCTTTTTTGAAGCTGCCGCCTGACATGCGGAAGCCGTTGAGGTTTGTGCTGTTGTATTGCTTGAACGTTCCGACAATCGCCTGCATGCGCAGTTTTGCATTGCTTTGACTTTCGCCAAGATACGCCATGCGTATTTTGACTTGGTAGCCTAGTTTTGTCGCTTTTTTTTCAGCTTCGGCAAGACGAGTTTTGTCTCGATCGGATAATTCTTTCGGTGCTGGTGCGCCGCCTGTTCCTTGCTCTGGCGGTTTCCATAAAGCTTCTAGAAGCATACCGAGCCATTTGAATCCCCCACCCTCTCCAGTAAAGATAGCGAACGGATTGCTGTTGCCGTTTTTGACGCTTTTCACCCAGCTGTCGGATTGTTTTTGCCAGGTGTCGGCAATCGGACGCACGAGTACTTGCACCCATAGCTCTTCGCCTGTCGATTCTAGCTTTGCGAGCGTACCAGTGATGCCGGCGAGTGGATCAACCTCAAAGCTCTGGAAGGTTTTAATCGGCAAGAATTCGCTGTCTGACAGCGTGATTTCAGAGGTGTATACGACGCTGTGTTGGCGTTCGTGTGCGACATAATCTTCGGGTGCTTCGTGAATTTGGACGGTTGGGTATTGAGAATAGATCTGCCCTTCCACAAAACTCTGCAAGGTTTTTGGCACCCAGGTATAGAACCTAATCTGACCGTTTACGGAAGCAATTTCAAAGCTCAGGTGTTCTTGAATGCCCTGGGTTTGCTTTAGCTCTTCCTTATCACGAAGAATGCCATGAAGGCTGGCGAATAGCTGTTCGGCGGCAAGCTCTGACTTGTCATTGGCTTTTGGGATTTCCAAAACAAGCAGGACGCTTTCGACGGATTTGACCGCTTCGGCAACCTGATTATTGCGCCACGTTAGGTACCCTAAGATAAGCACAGCTGGCAACCAAATGTACCATTGCAACAATAGATTGATAGCCCACAAGAGTACATCCATAACTACTGTTTATTGTCTCATCTGCACGCCCTCATTGCAAGGGTGGCTATTTTGTCGCAGCGTCCAGTGCGTAAGTTGCTTTGGCAACGCGTTTGAACTGCGATTTGCTCTGCAAGTTTAGTAGGATGGTCGTCTCTTTTACTTGGCGGCTTTTTAGAACACGCTTGACGATTTCGTCGCGATGAAGTGGCTCTTTGGCGTCTTTCAGGACATCGGTGATGATGTCAGCAACAGTTCCCTTGCTGAACCCCCAGTTATCGAGTGCGTAAATGCCTCGGCCAATTAAAACGAAGCGCTTGTCTTTGATAAGTTCGTTGTGGATTGCTTGTGTCGTAACATCTTTTCGCTTGAAGTCGCTGCCCTTGATAGATTTAGCGATATCAGAAAAGTGCATAGGCTTGCCGTTTTCAGCAAGAATGACATAGATTTTGTCGCGAATATTCTTTGGATTCACGGTCGGCCATTTTGTCAGTCCCCAGAAATCTTTAAGGCTAGCTAGGCTTTTACTGACACTTGCAAGTGCGCGGACTTGATCTGGGTTTTCATGCTTCAAAAGTTTATGAAGCTCTTCGATTTGTAATGGTTCACCGTGCTTTTTCACTGTCTTAACGATTTCATCAACATTTGATTTGATTGTCTTTTCGTCGCTGTACTGCTTGATGCCGACGGCGTGGTGGTAGTGGTCGTTTTCGCTTACTACGACAAGGTTTGGTGATAGTTCGGCAACGAAAGCGATGTGCGCACGACTGCGTGCGTCGGCTTTTTCGCCGATCAATCGGTCAGTGATATCTTGGATGCGTGCAACGCGTCCGGTTTCAGAGAGGTCACGAATAATCATGCGATCAACGTCATTTATCGCAGGAACTTTGTTTTCTTCGGCAGCGATCTTGAGACGGATAAGGATTGCCTTTTCAAGCTGGCGAACGCGTTCACGAGTAATACCAAGCAATTCACCGATTTGTTCGAGGGTTTCACGGCGATCAAACAGACCGAAACGGCGCGTGATAATCTCACGTTCACGTTCTTGCTCAATGATCTCAAGAATATCAACAACGGCTTGTTTCAGCGTCGCAGCGGTATTTGTGTGTGCAGGTTTTTCCATGACGTTTCGGGTGTTCCTCTCTGTTTCGTCTCTGTAGTTATAAATAGTGCTATTAGCGTTTATTTGAATTATAGAACAATATTATCATAATGTCAAATAGTTTCTCTATCT
>CAMPJF010000072.1 GCA_946886725.1 uncultured Candidatus Saccharibacteria bacterium
GAGAGATAGTGTTTCTACGTGCATTTTATGCGCGACAATTCTATTTGTCCTTTAAAAAGGAGAATAACTATGTACACTAAGGTTACCCCTAGCGTAGTTGCACCAGCTGCAACAGTCGGCATGCTTCCTGTTACAGGCGCAAGCGACAACCTATTTATCCTTGCTGCAAGCATGCTTGCACTGGGTGTTGTTGTTTATCTAGTTACTCTATTCTTGACTCGCAAAAGCAGCCAAGTTAGCGAACTGTAAGATATACGATCAGTAGAAAATAACCGTCCCTATATGTGGACGGTTATTTTTTATCGCACTGTAAACTACAAAATAAGCACGCTATTTTTACGTGCTTATTGCTACTTCGCAACATCAATCAATGCTTGTTTGGATAGCTGATAGCGGCGCCCCGCGGTCGACCAGCCAATCACCTCATCTTGGAACTTTTTCAGCACCATGACTTCGACGAACGCTGTTATATAAATGCCGATCTCAATCCAGCGCAAGAAGTAGAAGTACGGTAGTGCACCGATTAACATCCATCGCTTTGCTACTGCTGAGGCAAACAAAGCAATAAATCCGTTCAGTATGATGTCAGCGGCGATGAATACGGGTATGATCATCCAATTGCCTGTTACGGCGATAACATATGGCAGCCAGACAAGAAGCATTAAAAGAAATAGTACGGTCTGGAGCATTTGATAGCCCAGGCTTATATCAATACGTTGTCCGTGCAGGCCAATCTTGTATTTTTTGACACCTTGAAAGAAGCCGCGCTGCCAGCGCATATTTTGTTTGATAAAATCGCTCAGTGTTTGTGGGTCTTGGGTGAAGTTCACCGCTTTCGGGATGAAAAGAATCTTCCCTAATTTTTTACGATGCACCTGTAGTGTAATGTCAAAATCTTCCGTTAGGCTTGATCCGCCGAATTCGAGATCTTTAATGATGTCCGTACGGAAACACGTGATCGGACCGGGGAAAACGGAAATCATTCCTAGGTGCGATTGCACCCTGCGCGTCACCTGCTGACTATACGTGTAGGTCAGTGCTCGGTAGGTGCTGATCCAGTTGCCGCGAAGGCTCTGGACAAATCCCACAGCGACAGCGTATTTTTGCGGGTCCAACTTGCTGCGGTAGTGGCGAAAGTAATCCTGAGAAAAGATGCTGTCCGCGTCAGCGATATGTAGCCACGTATAGCGATTTTCGAGATCGAACTTGTCGATGGCTTTCTTTACGGCCAGCGCTTTACCGCTGCGTTCAACCGTCAGGACGTTATCTTCGCCGAGTAAACTAATAGCAATTTCTTCAGTTTTGTCTGACGAGTTATCGTTGACGACGTAGATATCGCTTTTTGGCTGTCCTGCGGCGACGGCTGATCGGATTGTTTCGGCGATAATAAGTTCTTCGTTATGTGCGGGCAGTAATAGTACTAGCTGTTTTTGAGTGTTACCTGTAGCCGACTGCTCGCTTGTTGGACTGTCTGGCGATGCGGGCAGTAATAATGTCATTGCCGGTGGCAGTTCTGGCGGGAGCGGTAATGCGAATGGAAATGACGATTGGTCAACACGTGCCGCACGCTTCATGATCATCGATGGCATGTAGCGCTCGACGGCTGCAACATGACGATCGGGTAAATGTACATTACGCTGCACGCTTAAAGTCTGGCGCGAAGGAACGACGACGCCCCTATCCGACAGTAGCACCTTGTGACGTGTAGGGACATTCAAGGTGTGTGATGATTGCATGCGAGCTGGTGTACTCATATTACTATAATAGCACATGCTTTAAGATATGTCAATTTAAGTATATAAATTATGATTGGATCATCGCCTATATTCGTTGCCTGCCTTGGCAGTATAATAGGTATATGCATAAGGGAGATTTAACGACGCTATTAGATGAGCCGTACGTATGTGTGGACGTCGAAACCGATGGGATGAACTATACCCACGGGCACGTTATAGAGGTGGCTGCAATCAGGGTGGAGAATGGAAAAATCGTCCGCGAGTTCACGACACTGATAAATCCAGGCGTATCTATCCCCTATTTTATTACTAACCTAACGGGTATTACGACGCACGACGTGCAGGATGCGCCGAGCTTCGCAGATATTGCCCAAGAGCTTATCGGTATCATGGACGGTGCGACATTCGTTGCGCATAACGTACGGTTTGACTACTCGTTTCTGAAGCAGGAGTTTCGCCGTGCGGGCATTGATTTTGAGCCCAAGCAGCTGTGCACAGTAAAACTGTCCCGAAAACTATACCCGGAACACGCCAGTCACAAGCTATCCAGTTTGATTGAGCGGCACGGGTTTGCTTATACCGAACGCCACCGCGCCTATGATGATGCCCACGTGTTGTGGCAATTTTTGACACTTGCACAGCGGCAATTTGACTACGATATCTTACACGAAGCTATCAGTCATCAAATCAAGCGACCCAGCTTGCCAAAACATTTGGACGTAGAAGTGGTTAATAGTCTCCCTACGAGCCACGGCGTCTACATGTTTGATGACGAAAAAGGAATGCCATTATATATCGGTAAGAGTGTGAATATTCGCCGCCGAGTGCTCAGTCACTTCACTCGGGATAGTGAAGAATACCGCGAGTTTAAGATCGCACAAAGTGTCCATGCTATTCGGTTTGAATCGACTGGCGGCGAAATGGAAGCGTTACTGCTCGAGGCACACCTGATCAAGACAGAGCAACCGCTATATAACCGACGTTTGCGCCGTGTGAGGATGTTGACTGCGCTCAGGCGGCAGACGAATAGTGACGGGTACATTACAATAGTTACCGACCAATTGACGACTGTGACGCCCGATCAATTCGATACGATTTTGGCGTTATACGACAAACGGGGTGCGGCTAAAACATCGCTGCTGACGACTGTTAAGACATTTGATTTATGTCCAAAATTATGCGGTTTAGAAAAAGCCAAAGGCGCGTGCTTCTCCTATCAATTAGGGCGCTGCAAGGGCGCCTGTATTGGCAAAGAAAGCAGCGATACTTACAATCGTCGCCTGCTTCTTGCCTTCGAGCATAAACGCATCCAGTCATGGCCATATGACGGGCCGGTTATCGTCTATGAATCACAGTCTGACAGTGTGGTGCGCAGCGGATTTATCGTTGATCAATGGAGTATCATAGGTAAGATCACGCAGGAGGAAGATTACGCGCCGGTCGTTACTCGGTACGAGGCGATATTTGATTATGACGCGTATAAAATTTTACGCGCATTTATGACCCAGCGTGGAGCAAACATCACGATCGTGCCTTATGTAGCGGAAGATACCATTTAAAGATTACCAGGAGTAGCTACTATGCCGGACCAGTTGACGTCGATGCGTTAGGTGTGCCGTTCCAAACCCAGTTGGTTGATGAGCCGTCTGCGTAATTTGGTGCGCTCGTGCCTTCCGTAAGCATGACTGCATCCAGACTAAGGGTGTCATTTACTGCCCACGCAATACTGTTGCCGTTGCTGAAATACAAGAGGACCTTAACGGCGTTGGCTGGGGCTGTTGCTGTTTGGGATATGCGCTGCCAAGTGTTGGCTGGGATCGTCGTTCCTGCGCCCCAGTACACGCTTGATCCGATTACGGTATTCGTATTGTCATACCATGTTAGACCAGTGCGAGCGCTATAGTCGCTGCGATTTGTGCGCATATATCCTGAAAGTGTATACGTCGAGCCACCTGTGACGGGAAGGCCAGTCGAACTGCCGTTACTGCTAAAGCCGTTATCGGATGCCGTTCCGGCAACGGTCCATGTTTTATGCATATAGCCGTTTCCGCTATAGCCGCCATTAGAGCCAAGACTGTTTGTTCCTGCCCCGCCGGTATTGCCATACCAACGGTAGGCCCAGTTAGTTATGCCGGTTTCAAAACTTGGGTTGAGTACGAGGTTTGTAATGGGTGTGGCGCCACCTACTCCATGTCCCGCACAACCACCTTGCGCAGGTGTTGTAGTGGACGAAGGCAGCTTGTAACTCGTTGAGCCGCTAGTTGCGGTAATGCAATACGTATTCGGGGTTGATGCTGTCAGAGTGTACTGGTAAGTGACTGTGGCGCTATCTTTAATACCGATGGCTTCCAGTGCCGTTTTGTCTGCCGGATAAACATCAGGGTTCTCTACTTGATAGACGGCAAGTTTTTTGGCCGCCTGAGAAAGGGCCGACAACACACTGCTGGTGCGTGCTCGCTCTTGAATGCCGTTATACGCGACGATTGAAATAGCTGCCAAGATGCCGATAACGACGATGACGATGAGTAGCTCGACGATTGTGAAACCTTTAGTGCGCTCAATTTTCATATACTGTCGGAAGTATAAAGGATAAGCATCATGAGGGTCAAGTCGCGAGCATGCGCTTCCAAGCCTTTAAGGATTAAACCGGTGGTCCTGACGAAGTCGCCGCATTAGCCGTGCCATTCCACGCCCAGTTAGTGGTTAATCCGTCGGCATAATTATAGAGCGTTGATCCGGCATTGACGGCAATGCCGTCAAAATCAACGTAGTCGACGCCAACGGTGGGTGTGGGTGACGTGGCCGTAAAGTAACCACCGACTTTTGCGGTTCCTGCGGTCGTCACATTAAATGTCACCCAGCCTCTCGCCCATGTGTTCGGGCTGAGCGTGACGTTGCCGCTTTGCGAAACAGTTGTTCGTACGGAGCTACCCTCTAGGTACGGCTGAAACCCACCGGTGATGTTTGACCGAACGTAAAACGATGCAGTGTAGGTTCCGACTTCAAGCGTATCCGTAAATTGCCCCCAGCCTAAAGCAGTTGCACTGCTAAATGTGGCGCGCATGTGTCGACTGCCAAATAGTGCCCCACTTGCAGGAAAAGTTCTGGTTCCGCCACTGGCTGATATGTTGGCGCCATTTGCGGCAGTGCCGTTCTCGAATGACGGATTGAGTACTCGGTTGGTTATCGCCGCGATGCCACCGACCCCGTGCCCTGCGCATCCACCCGCACTAGGCGTTGGCGCTGACGAGCTGAGTTTATAACTGGTCGTGCCTGTCGTTGCGGTGATGCAGTAAGTATCGGGATTGGTGGTTATTTTACTATATTGGTATGTCACCGATTCACTGTCTTTGATGCCGATTGCTTCTAATGCTGCTTTGTCCGCTGGTAGCAAGTCTGGATTGTCGACTTGATAGACGGCCAGTTTTTTTGCAGCTTGGCTAAGTGCCGAAGATACGCTGCTAATACGGGCTCGTTCTTGTATGCCATTGTAAGCAACTATCGAAATAGCAGCTAAAATACCAATCACCACGATGACAATGAGTAATTCGACAATAGTGAAGCCTTTTGAGTTATCAGAT
>CAMPJF010000073.1 GCA_946886725.1 uncultured Candidatus Saccharibacteria bacterium
GGGCTGCGTTTACTGTTGGCATATCTGATGCCACTATTCCCGCTTGTCCTGATCTTGATTGGCGTCGCCGATAATTTTATGACGCTTTCGATTGCATTCGCGCTATTTGGCGGGGTGACGAGTATTGCCGGTATCGCCGTTAACGCGCATGCCATTGATATCGAAAAGGCGTACGCCAAGACGATTATGAGTAGTTTTCATGCCCTGTTTAGTATCGGTGGGCTCGTCGGTGCGGCTGCTGGCGGCGCTATGGCGGCGCAACATGTGTCAATTTTGGCAAGTCTGACTAGTGTTGCTTTAGGGTTGTCGATGATAGGCGCCGCAATGATAACAAAACTTTTTGATGTGACGAAGCACGACTACGCGGACGATCACGAGGTTATTGAGAATGCATCTCGTCACCACGCTGGTAAATGGTGGCGGCAAGTGATTCTGATTGGGTCATTGATGTTTATCTGTTTTCTGTGCGAAGGTGCGATTGCCGATTGGAGCGCGATTCATATAAAGGATGTCCACGGAGTAGGTCCAGTCGTCGCGGTGATGACATATATGATTTTTAACGCCTGTATGACGCTTGGTCGATTGACTGGCGATACGGTAATTCGTAAATTCGGATCTATTCCCGTGTTGATTTCAGGCAGTATGATGGGGGTCGCCGGCCTGTCAATTGGGCTACTTTCAGTAAATCTTGTCGTCGCACTCATTGGATTTGGCATTATCGGGATCGGCTTGTCGGTTTTGGTTCCTATTCTCGTGTCGATGGCCGGCAATCTATCGGGTGGTGATCGTAATGCTGCGCTTGCCCGCGTCAGTACATTCGGCAGTATTGGATTGATGGTTGGGCCGGGGATGATTGGCTTGGTCGCCGAGAAATATGACTTGTTGCACGCGCTACTGATACCCGTCGTGCTGCTTGCGGTGTTTAGTATTACGGCGCTATTAATGCACCCGGCTATTAAAATGAAATACCGGCGCTCGGATACATTAGAGTAATCTTTTACAGGTATAGATTGGCTGTGGTGGACTGAAAGTGTGCTTCGATGCGCCCAGGTGCTCAGCGCTTATGGTACTATGAGAACAACTTAACAAAGGAGAAATCATATGACCGATTTTATACTACGCTTCTTGGTCGCTGGTGGCGTTATGGCGGTGTTTGACGCATTTTGGCTCACTGTTGTCGCGAGTAAGTTTTACAAGAGTCAGATAGGTGGCTTGCTGTTAGAGAAGCCGAATATGACGGCCGCGGTGATTTTTTATGTTATCTATGTGATTGGAATTGTAGCGTTCGTGTTGTCGCCAGCGCTTGAGAAGGGATCGTGGCTGTATGCGCTTGGTTACGGGGCGCTCTTTGGGTTTGTGGCTTATGCAACGTATGACCTTACGAACCTCTCGACGCTTAAAGGATTTACGACAAAAGTGGTGATCGTTGATATGATTTGGGGTGTCTGCTTAACTGCTGCCGTGTCGGTGATTTCGTACGGGATTATCAAACAGTGGATTTCGTAGACTTTATCGCACTATTCTTCGTCTGTCTGTCGGCGGCTGTTGTTTTTATGAGCGGCATGTTTGTTTTCGGTCATCGAATGCGGCGTTATGACATCGTTGACGTGGCGTGGGGCCTCGTATTTATCGTCGTTACCATTACCGGCCTTTTGATGAGTGGCGGCGCGCATATTGTGCAATACCTTGTACTTGGGATGGTCGCCGTCTGGGGACTTCGTCTCGGCGGTCATATCTATCGTCGATTACGCTCATCAACGAGCGAAGATAAGCGCTACGTTGAAATGCGCAAAAAATGGCAAGCCAAAAACGAGGCTGCCGCTATATTTTTCAGGGTTTACATGGTTCAGGCGCTGCTAGCGACGATGGTTTGTTTGCCAGCGATCGTACTGACCAACTCGGATGATGTCATGCTCTCCCCTGTCGTTGGTAGTGGATTTGTAATTTGGTTGATCGGATTTTCTATCGAAGTATTATCGGATCGTCAACTACGACTCTTTATCGCCAATCCTGATAATAAAGGCCAGTTGATGACGCAAGGTCTGTGGCGATATTCTCGTCACCCTAATTACTTTGGTGAACTGACGCTTTGGTGGGGGTTGGGCATTATGGCGCTTTCTGTTCCATTTGGCTGGATTGGCTTGGTCGGTCCGACGCTTATTAGTTTTTTGATTATTTTCATTTCAGGAATACCGCCCACCGAGAGGGCATTTTCCGGGCGTCCTGGCTGGGCCGAATATAAGCGACGGACGAGCGTGCTCATCCCATGGGTGCCAAAGAAGGATAACGCATCGTGACCGACCAGGTGACCGTATTCGGCGCCAACGGACAGGTCGGTAGTCTGATCGTTGAAGAACTGTTGACGCGTGGCTATCGAGTCGTCGCCTTTGTCCATAATTCACATCAACTGCCAGTCAGTGACACGCTTCAGATCATCCAAGGCGATATATACAATCCCAGTGATGTCGATGCAGCGATTGCAGGTTCGATGGCCGTCGTGAGTGCGCTGGGCAGCTGGGGTACGCCGAATAAAGATATTTTAACAGCTGGCATGCGTAATATCATCGTCAGTATGAATCATCACAATGTTGCCAGGATTGTATCCTTAACCGGTGCCGAAGCTCGAGCACCTGGTGATGTGTTATCGATTGTTCATCGAATGATGCATACTTTTCTTGGCGTCGTCGCGCGAAAAGTATTGATAGACGGCGAACGGCACGTCGCTTTACTCGCTCAAAGTCAACTAAAATGGACGGTCGTTCGTTCGCCAATCATGACCTCTCGCCAATTGATTAAGTCGCGGTACGCATTGTCTATGCACCGCCCACGCCCTTGGCGGACAATATCTCGCCGCTCTGTTGTTGTGTCGATGGTTGATTTGATATCTGACGCTGAATGGATAAATAAAGCTCCGTACGTTTCGTAGCGGAGCTTTACTATTTGTCATAATGCTTTTGTCGTGCGGTTATTTTTTGCCGTCACGCCATAATTTTGATGGCCACCAGACCACCTTGCCAATGTCGTACGATAATGCGGGTACGAGTAATGAACGGACAATTACTGTGTCGAGTAGTACGCCGAAAGCGACAATGAACGCTAACTGTGCCAAGAATAGAATTGGAATTATTCCCAACGCGGCAAATGTTGCTGCCAGAACGAGCCCAGCCGAGGTAATGACGCCCCCGGTTTTTCCAAGGCCGCGTATGATGCCTGCTCGTGTGCCAATTTTTTGTGCCTCTTCCCGCACGCGCGTCATCAGGAAGATATTATAGTCAACGCCGAGCGCCACCAGGAAGATGAACCCGAACAGCGGAACAGATGCGTCCGCTCCCGGAAAGCCAAACAAATCGTTGAACACAAATGCTGATACGCCAATCGCTGCAGCATAACTAATGACCACGCTGATGATCAACACTAGCGGTGCGATGAGCGAGCGTAGCAGAATGATCAGAATGACAAGGATGACAAATAGAACAACCGGAATGATCTTTTTTAGATCGTTCGCAGCGGTAAGGTTTGTATCAAGAGAGACGGCCGTTGTCCCGCCGACAAGCGCAGTATCGTCAATCGAAGGAAGGACGCGGCGAGCTTCGGTGACTACTGCTTTCGCTTCGGCGGCATCAGGTTCGCTTGCGGATAGTGTTGCATTGATAAGGACTTTACCGTCAACTATCTTTGCCGGTTGGGTCGGTGTGCCTGGTCGGGTGGATGCGCCAGAATAGGCGGTTGCTTCTGTTACTCCGGGGAGGGCGTTTAATTTTTCTATGACTGCCGTTGCTTTGTCGGCATTGGCGATGACGACCATCGGCGTGGCAATAGCTGACTGGTAGTGCCGTGCGATTGCCGCTTGCCCATCAACGGCTTCAGACTGAGCAAGTATCAGGTCGGTCTGTGGCACTCCGCTGGCGCGCAGCTGTAATAGGCCAATGCTACTGATCGCCAGCAGTCCTAGCGAAAGAATCCATACGGCTCTTGATCGGCTAGCGACAACCATGCCAATTTTGCGCCATAATTTTGTCACGTCCTTATTATTTTTAGCGGTCGCTTGGGCTGTGTCGGGTTGATGTTTTGGTATACGCGGCCAGAACGAATTGCGTCCAGACAACACAAGTAGTGCCGGTAAAAATGTTAGCGTTGCAACCAAAGAAAGAGCGATGCCGCTCGCCGCGATAGGTCCCAGGCTACGGTTTGAGTTGAGGTCGGAGAATAGCAAGCACAGTAGTGCGAGTACGACAGTTGCAGCTGACGCGACGATTGGTTCGAACGAAACCTTAATCCCCTGCCAGATCGCTTTCCATTTAGACTCGATGTGACCGAGCGCCTCGCTATAACGTGCCACTAACAACAGCGAATAATCTGTTGCGGCACCAATGACGAGGATAGATAAAATGCCCTGACTTTGCCCGTTGAGTTGGATCCATCCCCACTTTGCCATTGCATATACCAACAAGATCGACCCACACAATGCAAAGACAGAGTTCAATAGAACGATAAATGGCAGTGCAACTGACTTATAGACTAATAAAAGGATGACGAATACAACGCTAAGCGCTACTAACAGTAAAATACCGTCGATACCGCCAAATGCCTTTACTAAATCTGCGGCGAGTCCCGCTGGACCGGTAACGAATGCTGTTTGTCCTGCTGGCGTGTTGTCTTTTACGACATCACGAATCGCCGCGACTACCTCTTTGGATTCATCGGTGGCGGCTATCGGGACGATAAGTTGGATCGCTTTGCCGTCTTCGGATGGGATTGGCCCTGCAATTGTGACAGGCTGCGCTGCCGTTGGTTGTTGAACGCCATCTATTCCCCCTAGCTTCTCTGCCAGGCTGAGATAGATTGGATAGTCGGCTCGCGCTATCGAGCTGTCGGATTCGATAACGACGATGGCTGGTATTGCCTTTGAGTCACGAAAATCTTGCTGCAGTTCTTGGACTCGCGTCGATTGGGCTGACGATGGCAAGAATGCTGCCTGGTCGTTGGTCGACACGGAGGATAATTTACCGAAGGTTGGCCCGCCGACTGCACCTAACGCGAGCCATGCGATGACGATGACTATAGGGATGGCGCGGCGAAACCACTTATTTTTTATGGTAAAGACATTTTTGATACTGTTCATATCGTTAGTATAGCAACTAATATCTCGCTAAACACGGTTTTTGCATTAATCCGTTAGCATGTCGCCAATGCGTGCGACGACGATCTCTGCTTTGTTTATTTCAATCATCGTTAAAGCGGTGTAAAGTGCGACACC
>CAMPJF010000074.1 GCA_946886725.1 uncultured Candidatus Saccharibacteria bacterium
TCTCAATTTCAATAATCTTGCCCGGCGCGATATCTCCGCGGATTAATGCGTACCCCCTAGCCAACACTTTATGTGGATCAAGCTCGGCGAGCACTCGTCGAAGTCCCAGTGCGCGTTCGGATACGCGGGCGTGATGCTGCTCTATGGTGCGCACCGCCTCGTATAATTGCCCATGAATCAATGCGATCCGCGAGTCAATCGCCCGCTCTGTGCGCGGCAACAAGGACTGCACCTGACGCCGCACCGCACGAATGACTTCAAATCGATCCGGAACCAGTAATTGTGCTGCGTTGCTCGGCGTCGCCGCCCGAACATCAGCAGCCATATCAGCTAGACTGATATCGACCTCATGTCCAACGCCAACTAGCGTCGGTACGCGACTGGCGGCAATCTCACGAACCAATAACTCGTCATTGAAGGCCGATAAGTCATCAGCACTTCCCCCGCCTCGAATCATCACAATAACTTCAGGTAACCGCTCTAGAGAGTTGAAGTATTTTAATGCCTGGATCATTTGATCTGGCGCACTCGCCCCCTGAACTTGTACTGACGCCACTTGAATCTCTAGGCCGCCCCATCGGTCGTCAAGGATTTTAATAAAGTCCGCATATCCCGCCGCCTGCACACTGCTGATTACTGCGACATGCTGCGGCAGGCCAGGTAATGGACGTTTACGCTCAATAGCAAATAAGCCTTCTTGATCTAGTTTCGCCCGCAGCAGTTCAAAACTTTTCTTCAAACTACCCTCACCGCTTGGGCGGACCGCACGAACCGTCAGACTGAACTTCCCCCATTGAGTGAGCTTCGGTGTCGCCGTCACGATCACCTTCATGCCATCTTCGATTGGCACTCGTAATTGCCACACGGTCATAAAACAGTTAACGCTACCGCCCGCGTCTTTAATGTCAAAAAAGACATATTTCCCCTGGTTCACTTTAAAGCTGGCAACCTCGCCCTCGACTTCAATACTCGGATACGCATATTCGAGCGTCTGGTTCGTCAGCGCAATAAAGTCGCTAACGGTTAATTGGAGGTCGTTTTTTTCCATATTTCATGATCGCATGTTGATAAAATAAATACCCTAATCCAATTGTACCCAACAGTAAAATTACTCGCGTCAAGACAATCCCCGCAATTGCCGTTCCCTGCGCCAATCCGGCAAGTGCCAAAAACGCCACCATAATAGCCTCGTACGCCCCCGCGCCGCCCGGCGTCACCACAAAAAATCCAGCAACGGATGCAACCCCATAGGCAATTAAAATCGGCGCTGGATTCACTGGCACACCAAGCGCCCAAAATGTAATCAGAAACAGTGCTACGTCGGCCGCCGTAAATAATAGCCCCCAAAGAAACGGTTTTATCAAAATTCGCTTGTCCGCACGAAGCGATATGTAATCTTTATGCAACTCATCAAAGAATTCATGCACTTGATCATGGTGCAATACGTCACGTTTACGCCCAAACGTCACTCTCGAGACTAGCCTATTGACGGTTCGAACCGTCAGGCCCGCAAACCACGTCATACGCTTGGTGCTGCTCATGACAAACATCGCCGTAATCAATACGCCAAGCATACCTGTCGTTAGAATTGAACTCACTAAAATAATCCACCGGTTAATGCCGCCATCGATCGTCACCATCAATACCGCAATCAGTAGTAGTGCGATAAATGCGGCAAAGCCCATAGAATAACGCACAACCTGCGCCATAGTGGATTTACCAGGCGACACGCCGTATCCACCCAGGCGCCAGCCCATGTAGGACACGCCGCTCACTCCGCCACTCGGCAGGACATGATTAACAAAATTCATCTCTAGCGACATGCGCATCAGACCGAACGGCGAAATATGATCAATTGACTTTTTTTGACGCAAATACGAAAACATCATTTCACCAGCTGCGTAATAAACCAACAACTGCCCAGGAATAAGTAATAAAAGTATCCAAATATTTACTTGTTCAAGCAATTTCCATGCATGCACTAGCTCATGGCGGGAAAAAAAGATAATAACCGCAATCAGGACTAGGGTAATTGTACTCAACCAGGTTCGGAAACTCATACAACTAGTATATACTACAGATATGTATATTGCGATTCTAGGACGACAACCAGCGCTCGGCATGGCCGAGCTTGAACACTTATATGGTGCAGAAAAAACATACTGGTTTTCTGATCAAACCGCAGTCGTCAAAACAGACACACTTTCTATCGAACGTCTCGGCGGTACACAAAAATCTGGCCGCGTCGTCATCGAACTCCCCGCCAGCGATTGGCACCGTGTCAGCCAAAAAATCGTCCAAGCCTACATGCAAGCTTGGTCTGGATTTGATGGCAAAATCACGCTTGGTATCAGCGTCTACGGATTCAACGTAGACGGCCGCGAAGTTCAAAAAACCGGCATCATCTTGAAGCAAAAATTAAAAAAGAATAACGTCAGCCTTCGCCTGATTCCTAATACCGATGCCATTCTTAATACCGCAACCGCACATCACAATAAACTTGGCCTATCGAACAACAAAGTCGAACTTATCGTCGTCAAAGGCGGCAACGGCAAGATTATTGTCGCCGAAAGCACCGGCGCACAGAACATTACCGCGCTTGCCCGCCGCGACCAAGAACGACCGAAACGCGACGCCTTTGTCGGCATGCTGCCGCCCAAACTGGCACAGATGATGATCAACATGACCGCAGCGATCGACGACAAGCCTCTTCGCATTCTTGATCCGTTCTGCGGGACTGGCGTCATCCTACAAGAGTCAGCCCTGATGAATTACGCGGTCTACGGCACTGACCTGTCCGAAAAGATGGTCAAATACTCACAGACTAACCTGGAGTGGCTTGCCGACACTCATCACCTCACGATTGATGCGACCGTCCATCACGGCGATGCGATGGATACTACGTGGAAAGCGCCAATTGATGCAGTTGTCTGCGAGAGCTACCTCGGCCAACCGTTCAGCGCTCCACCTTCACCGGCAAAACTCGATGAAGTCCGCAAAAATTGCAATCACATCATCAGCACGTTCTTGAAAAACATCGGAACGCAGATCAAACCAGGCGCACCACTTTGTATTGCTGTACCTGCCTGGAAAAGTACGAACAATGATTTTACTCACTTGCCTCTTATTAATCAGCTAGAATCGCTAGGCTACGAACGATATGATTTTAAGAATATCGACCACAAAGAGCTTCTCTATTTTCGCGAAGACCAAATTGTTGCCCGCGAATTACTCGTACTCGTAAAGAAATAGTCCGCTTACGCTTGCAATCCCCTTCTTACTGTTCGATACTTATCGCATTGCGTAAGAGCATGTTTGTCATACAAACGCTCCGCAAGGGACGTTTGCAACAATGAAAGGTTTATCGCCATGACCGCTAATGTCGAGTTTGAAACCAGCTTTATGAACCTTACCCCAGCAGAACAATTGAACTACGAGTCAATTCGCACGCAGATAGGCGCCATCCTCGCGCAGCCGAACGGCCTCGAACTGGTGCTGAATGCACTTGTCGCTCAAGGTCCCGAAACGACTATCACCGAGATTGACCTGTGGGTCAACGGAGTGCAAGATATCGATCCGCGCGATCTCGTCGCACACTGCTACGGCCCAGAGCGTCTCGTTACCGTCGAATCGACCATTGTGGACCTGTAAACATTCCCCGTAAACGTCTCAAGCCGCCCTACCCTGGGCGGCTTTTGATATTAAAAGGCCAGGCCTCCGCAGAAACCTGGCATGATGCAGGTCATTACGGAGACCTGGCAACCCAGTAATTATTTAGGGCAATCGTCCTTAGTAAGGTCGAGTGCGGGAGCGCCGGTACTGCCTCTAGTGATATCAGTCCAGACCGCCTGCGCAAGTCCCTTTATCGCGTCGGCGAGTGCGCTATTGTCTGCGCTACAGTACAACTCCTTCGCCTTGGCTTGCAATTGATTAACCTGCTGGTCAATCGGAAGCGTCGTATCAATGACTTTTCGTAGTTCGTTAGTAATGCCATCGGCTGCTGATTTACCGATATTCTTCACAGCCTCTTCGACTGCAGGTAGCGTGGGGACGGTGATCGTCACCGACTCCCCGCAGCCGGCCAGCATCCCAGCCGCTAACAACCAGATTGTCACCATGCGCACTGTCCGACGCCCTGTTCGCACAATCATTGCTACTCCTTCGATAGTAGGTACAATGGGAATGCATTTTTATCATTTCATCATTTTATAAAATCGTCAATGAATTGCTTCGCTTCTTTTCAATCGTAAGACTCGTCCGTTATACCCCTTGACGTATCGCCGTATTTTCGCTACAATTGAACAGATTGATTTTAGAAACTATAAGGAGTTAACCTATGTCACACGTTAAAGCAGGTGGTTCATCAAAGAACATCCACAACAACGCCGGCCAACGCCTTGGCGTGAAACGCTTTGGTGGTCAAAAAGTTCGCACTGGCGAAGTACTTGTCCGTCAAACTGGTTCTACCAAAATTGCTGGCCCTGGTACATTTATCAGCAAGAACTTTACCATTCACGCCGCTATCGATGGCGTCGTCGAATTTGGCAAGGTTAAAAAAGGCCACTTCACAGGCAAAACAGTGCCTCGCACGCAAGTTAGCGTAAAATAATTCTCTCTGAATTAAAAAAACACTCCGCAAATTGCGGAGTGTTTTTTTGCACATTGGCGTACTAGTCTTGCATTTTGTTTGGATTGTTTAATGCATGCTCACTGCGAGCAATATTAGCAATCGACTCCTGCTTTTCAGCATACTGATCAGTACCAGGAACAGTATCGAGGCTGCCACCTTTATACACATCGAGAACAACTACACTGCGATCCCGCTGACCTTTGATTGGCGCACCGGAAACGATTTCTGCCGATGGAGTTACGCCTGGTACAGAACCAGACTCTATTAATGTGGCAGTAGCATTATCAAGCGCCGCCTTCCCCAGCTCGGAGCTCAAGCGAAGCTTTGGTATATGATAGACTTCGATATTTGATTCCGCGTTATTTACAGAACTGCCGATAACTATTTTTTCAGACATATATTACCTTTTTATTTTGTTTACCTATGGATGTATATTAGCATAAACTTGATAAAAAAGCAACTCCGATTCAGAGTTGCTTTATCCTACACATGGT
>CAMPJF010000075.1 GCA_946886725.1 uncultured Candidatus Saccharibacteria bacterium
CCGCCGCAACATAAAATTCATGGCGAATCACTTGCAAATAAAAAAGCCGCACAATGAATACAGCCATAATGAGTAGCATCACTATCGCCAGTAATCTTGAGCGGCTTCCCTTTGCTAAATCTAGTTGCATATTTTATTCACTAACGTAATTTGTCGAAGCTGGTTTTTCCATAGACTTCGCGACACTGCTATTCTTGACACTCTCTAGTGCGGTCAGTCGCGCATTTTCGATCTCGAGATCTGCTTGCTTAGTCGTCAGATCGGCGATCTGCGTATCGATCTCTTGCGCTTGATAGTCATAACTGGTCGCACGTGTTGCCTGTGTTAAGTATATCAAGCCGAGCACGGTAATCATAAGGGCGACAAGCACCGTATGAGTCACTGGGCCGAGTTTGACGTTCGAAGCGTAGCGAGTGGTATTTTGATTACGACTCCAATTGCTGACACGACGAGAACTGAACTGTGTGGTTCGTTGGTATGACATGGTTATTATTTGTTTCTGTTATTTATTTTTATTTTGGTAGCCCATCGCCTTTTTTGGCGATGGGCCGAGTTCTGTGTAATTATCCGTGACGAACAGCAACAGTTTGTGTTGCTTCTGCGTCTGCGAATGTTACTGGGATGTGAATAGGCATATTTTTGTGCCCTTTCTTTTTTTTGTTTTATTTTTTCACTGCGGCACGTAGCTTTGCACTACGTGATCGCGGATTGTGAACATCGTAAATGTCTCCGGCTAACGGCTTTTTGGTCACTAACTGCAGTTCGGCCTCGTATCCAGCATTCTTCTGTTCGTTGAAATACTGTTTCACTAGCCGATCCTCCAGACTATGGAAGCTGATGATACCAACTCGCCCACCAGGCTTTAGTAGCTTAGGGATAAGTGGCATAAGTTCTTCAACTTGCCGCAGTTCTTGATTGACCGCAATGCGGAGCGCTTGGAACGTACGTGTCGCTGGGTGGATTTTTTTCCACTTTCCTACATGTACGCTAACGACAAGATCTGCGAGTTGTTTGGTTGTCCGAATCGGCCTATTCGTCACAATTGCATCAGCAATGCGGCGCGCAAACCCAGTCGGCTCCTCACCATAGGTTCTGATAATATGGATGAGTTCGTCTTTTTTTGCCCGGTTCACTAGCGTTTTCGCTGAAATGTCTTGGCGACGATCCATCCGCATATCAAGCGGACCATCATGTGTAAAGGAAAACCCTCGTTCGCTCTTGTCGAGCTGTGGTGATGACACCCCCAAATCAACAAGAACGATATCAAATTGCTTCCCCTCTTCAACCAGGCTGCGAGCAGCGCTGACGAAATCGGTATGCAATAAAGTAACCCCTTTTTCAGTAAACTCGCCTAGTTCTGCAATTGCAAAACTGTCGCGGTCAACTAAAACAGAAGCCTCGTAGTTTTTGGTTCGTTCTAGAACGCGCCGTGCATGACCGCCGTATCCCGCCGTGAGATCGAGATAATTCTCGCCCTCAATAGGATGTAACGTATCAAGTGTCGCGTCTAGTAAAACCGGAACATGTTGTGGTGGATGTTCTTTAATACTCATAAACTACCCTTTACTATAACATAAAGTGTCGTTTACTCGAGATCACCTAACTGGCAGCAGAGCTTTTTTTGTTTTTTTGTTGTGTTTGTTTTTGTAATAAGTGGTTGAACGAAATCGGCAGTGCCAAAGGCGACTTATAATCCTATTCGTTCAATTGAGAGACTTATGTGTGTGAGGTGGAGTTTTTTGGGAGGTGTTGTGTTTGAGGAAGGTGCGTCGGTATTTTTTTAGTGGTACCGTAGGTCCACTTGCTCTACTACCAGATAGTTGATCTCGAGAGTGTATCTTTACTATCTGATGCGAATTGTTAAAGTGCGGCTGTTTAGTTGTCCCCTACACGTCGGCGGTTGCTGGTAAAATGCGCCAATATGCGCCAGCTCGGACGGCGATCAGTTCCCGATCAATTCCAGCGTAATCTAGCAGGTGCTGCTCGATTGTGACCCGACCTTGTTTTTGGTCTAGTCCTACGCTCGTCTTTCCTCGGCGGAATCGTACGTTCAGATCAGCAACTTTCTCATCGAGAATGCTACCGTCGAGCGCTGGTTCCACTTCCCTGTCCCAGATATTCTGTGGGTACAAGTGAAGATACTGACCAAAACCTCGTGTCAAGACGACGCCGCTTGCAAATTCATTTCGAAGCTCTGTCGGTATGGTTAACCGGTGCTTGTCATCAAGCTTTCGTTCGAAATAGTCCATAGACTTAGCGCGTCCCTTGCCCGTTTGGCTTTTACGTTTGGGTTGTTTTTTAATTAGTGGTTGTGTGTTTGTTTTTCTGTGGTGTTACCCACTTCTTTCCACTGGCTTTACTATAATACCCACCCTTACCCACGACAAGCCCTATTTTTTACATTATTTGCACGTCGCTTACGCTTTATCCACAGTATGGTGGATAACTACGCCACTTTACAGAGGTACATAAAAATACCACACAGCGGGTATGTGTGGTATTTTTGGCTATGAACTTATCGTTCTTAGCGATTAAAAAGCAGGCTGGCGATTTGCATATCGTATTGAGATGTCACCTGTAGCGCTATCCAGGTTGTAAAGATGATCAAGTTCGCTACGAGAGAGACGATTAATATCGAATGCTTCAAGTCCTGATTCACGTGCATCTCTGCGGTTCCATATTGCTCTTGCTCGGCGATCATGTTGTTGGTGTTTGTGTTATCTGTCATAATACATTTAATTTAGCATAATGGTTATGTTTTGTCAATATAATTATATTATATAAAATAACGAATATCATGCCCGACAACCAACATAACAGCTCGCATTAGCGGTATCTCAAAAGCATAATATATCAAAAACAGATCAGGATCGTTACGACGACTAATTAGCCGATCGAGCGCGGGCATATACATCCATGATTGCTCGAGCGGCAGATTCTGAATCGTGTCGAATAAGCGTGCGTTGTGCCGCTATGGGATCGGATGCATTTTTATTTTGCCAAATATTACTTGATAACAAATTAGCGCCAATTGCTTTGTACGACTTGCTGGCAAACGCACCCTCATCATAAACGACGCTCAGCTCGCCCTCTTGCGCATACTTCGATAACAGTAAATCAGTGGGAGATTCTGTATTGTACAAAACGTAATCTAAAAATGACCCGCCAGCCAGACGCTCTACTTCGTCGGCAAAATCATGCACTTTGTATCCATCCGTCTGCCCGGGTTTGGTGACTAGATTGCAGACATAAAGCTTCAGTGCCTTCGATTCTGCGAGCGCCTTACCGATCCCAGGAACAATAAGCGCTGGCGCTAGACTACCGTACAAATTACCAGGGGCAACGATAACAATGTCGGCTTGCGCAATAGCAGCTAGCGCGGCTGGATTAGCTTCCGCATCTGGCTCGAGCCACATATCTGGGCGGTGACCATTGAATTCATGACTCGCGATCACAAACTCGCCGCGCACTATCTCATTCCGACCATCTTTCATGGCAAGCCGGACGTTCGACAATGTAATTGGCTCGACAACTCCAACGATATTGAGAATACTACTCGCCATCATAACCCCGTCGGCAAAATCTCCATTCATTTTTTCAAGCGCGGTCAAAAATAAGTTTCCGAACGCATGCCCTTTAAGGCTCCCCTCCTCAAATCGATAATTAAAGAGGTCACGCGCTTGAGGTGAACGGGCCAGCGCCACTAAGCATTGACGAACATCACCGGGAGGCAGCGCTCCTAGCTCATCACGCAGAACACCAGTACTACCGCCGTCATCGGCCATGTTGACTAATGCCGCTATTTGACTGGTGTGATTTTTTAACGCACTCAGCAGCGTAAAACTACCTGTACCTCCACCGATGACTGCTATCTTTACTTCTGTTGGTGCAAATGGTGCGTTCATATTTTATCCTCTTAAATGCTTGATGACCTTACCGAACCAGACTGCACTTGGTCGCAATGCGCGCTGATTCGTCTTGCGATCGACAGCTACTAATCCAAAGCGAGGCCAAAATCCTTTATCCCACTCAAAATTATCCAGCAAGCTCCAATGTAAATAGCCGTCGAGCTTAACGCCATTGTTCATTGATTTTTGCATGGCAAGTAACGTCTGCGTTAGCCACCACTGCCGCTGATTATCCTCGCTGTCGGCAATGCCGTTCTCGGTAATGATAATGGGTAAATTATATTTATCATAGAGACGCTCTAGAGCATATTGTAGATTCTCCGGGCTAAGATCCCAGCCCAAGTCGCTCACTTTTATATCGGGATTGTGCACACGGTAGCCATAAACACGATCGCTAAAATAATAGTTCACGCCCAACCAGTCACACTGCTTGACGACCTTTCGAAGAAAGTAATCGTCCCGAACATACTGCAATATATTTGCAGTCACCCTGCTTAGCCATGCGTCATCACCTGCATACACATAGCTTGTGTTTTTTGCGACTGAAACTTTGTAGCGACGATTTATTCCGTGAATCGTTTTGGCTGCCTGATTATGCGCATGCGCCAGATTATTCGTGACGCGCCAAGCTTGCCACCGACTGGTTCGCTGAGGTGGCCAGTGCCCCATCAGGTAACTCTCCGCAACGTACACTTCTGGCTCGTTCAGGGTTACGACATATCGTATACCAGTCCCCAGCTCGCGCACGATCTTCTCAGCAAAGCGCGTAAAGTATTTGATATTACCTCGCTTCTCAAATCCACCAATTTCAGTAAACCAAACCGGTAACGTAAAATGAAATAATGTCAGGACCGGCTCGATACCGCGACGCTTTAGCTGCTCGACATATCGTTTATAATGTTCGATCTCCTTAGGATCCCACGCACCCTCTTTCGGTTCGATTCGAGACCACTCGACACTAAACCGAAATGCATTCATATTCATCTTTTTCAACAGATCAAAGTCTGCCTCATACATACCGTAATGATCAGTTCCTTTAGCTGAAACATAATTATTCGGATCTTTCGCCTGCGCTTTGATTCGTGGCCAACTTTCTAAATCACTAAAATGATATTCCGACTGAGCGGCGAGCGCTTTTGTGTGTTCGTACTCCCAGACGGTCCATTGAT
>CAMPJF010000076.1 GCA_946886725.1 uncultured Candidatus Saccharibacteria bacterium
ATTTTATACCGCACCAACTCCCAGAGTTACACACTTGAACGTGCGCTTATTCAGCAACGCGTCCCGTATCAAATCGTTGGCGGTGTACGATTTTATGACCGCAAGGAAATTAAGGATGTCATTGCATACCTGCGACTACTGTATCAGCCGAATGACCGGATGAGCTTTAGTCGAATTGTTAATGTGCCGACGCGCGGTATCGGTGCAACGAGTCTTGAAAAGTTTTTGATTTGGCAAGCGAGTAGCGGCATGGATATTGTTTCGGCGCTAGTTAATGCCGACCAGACCAGTAGTGTAATGGCGCGTGCGCGAACGGCATTTATGACACTCGGCGAGACGCTGCGTTTACTGCAGGCCAAAGTCGAGTCCGGGGATTCACCAAGTGATATTATCGAAGCACTCATTACTAAAACAGGCTACCGTGACTACATTTTAGACGGTACGCCACAAGCCGAAGAGCGCGAAGCGAATATTGGCGCGCTCATCTCTGATGCAAAATCGTTTGCCTCATTGCCAGATTTTCTAGAGGAAGTTGCATTAATGTCCAGCCCCGACACAAATAGTCACGAACAAAAAGTGACACTTATGACTATTCATGCCGCCAAGGGCTTGGAGTTTCCGGTCGTCTTTATGGTCGGGATGGAAGAGGGTATATTCCCGCATTCGCGAGTCTACGAGGCTGGTCCTGCTGAACTAGAAGAGGAGCGGCGTCTATGTTATGTCGGCATGACGCGTGCGCGCGAGGAGTTGCATCTTAGCTATGCGCAAAGTCGTCTGCAGTTTGGGCAGCGGAGCTACAATCCCGCGTCCAGATTCCTGGCGGATATGGGGCATGAACTGATGTCTGCACCGGCGCCGTCATTTGGCCGTCAGGATGAATACGATGAATTTGACGATGGCCCCGGCTTGGACATTGGCGACAGCGTTCGTTCTGCGATGTTCGGAGTGGGAGAAGTGATTGATATCGACGGACTGGCGGTAACGGTGCAGTTCGAAAGCGGAACGACGAAAAAGTTGAATGTGCAGTTTGCTCGCTTGGAAAAGTTATGAGCCTGTATCATGCAATCGGTCGGCTTATCGCGCCGTTCCGTGTTGGGTTATTTACTGCGCATAATTACGTCATTAAGGTGCCGCGAGCAAAGGTATTGGTATTCAACGAAGAAGATGAGATGCTTTTACTTAAAAGTTGGGGAGCTCAGCCACACTGGGGGTTGCCAGGCGGTGGTGCCAAGCGAAAAGAAGCGCCTGTCGACGCAGCCCGGCGTGAACTTTACGAAGAGGTTCGGCTTGATATTCCTGTGGCTCAATTTACGTATGTGACGACGCTACAGTATCGTTATCCTGCACCTATTTTTCGAGTTACTGTACAAAAACGTGCGGTTCCCGACGTCTCGTCGGTGCCGCGTGAAACGGTTGATTTGCGCTGGTTTTCTATCAAGGGGTTGCCATCAGACCGTTCGCCATTAGTGGATCTCGCGCTCAAAGAACTATCAAAAATGGACTAATATTGCTATAATAATACGAGTACACCGCGGAGGTGTCCCTCGAAATTATGAGAATTCTATCACGAAAACCCACCATTCCGTATGGCCTCGTCGCTGCAGTATTCTGTCTATTTATTGGCATTTTAGGTATCGTATTGGCGGCTAATGCTCGGGCAGAGTCGCAGACGAATATTGCTACTGGCGACCGACTTATTACATTGCACGACGGAGCTATTGATCGTGGAATATTAACGGACGCCTCGACATTACGCGAGGCTTTTAAAGATGCTGGTATTGCGATCGACCCCGATGATCTAGTAGAGCCGGGGTTAGACGAGAAGCTTATTGCTAGTCACTATGACGTTAACGTGTACCGCGCGCGACCAGTTACCGTTGTTGATGGCGCGCTTCGCACCAAAATTTTATCGCCATACCAAACACCAGAGCAGATCGTAAAACACGCTAATGTTGTATTGCAGGACGAGGATGAGACTGTTGTGAGTGTTAATAATGATATGGTGAGCCAAAGTGCTGGCTTGCAAGTGTCGATTGACCGTGCGACGCCATTTACGTTCGTTATGTATGGTAAGCGGATCGCCGCCTACACGCAGGGTACAACAGTCGCTGAGATGCTTGAACTTAAGGAAGTGAAGTTGGCAGCTAACGATATGTTGTCACTAGCCAAATCCACGCCAATTACTGCTGGCATGACCGTTGAATTGTGGCGCGAAGGAAAGCAGACGATAACTCAAGATGAAGAGGTCGCATTTGAGGTAGAAAAGATCAATGATGCCGATCGCGAACTTGGCTATAAGGAAGTCAAGACGCCGGGCACGCTTGGGAGTCGTACTGTCAGTTATGAAATTGAAATGCGTAACGGTGTTGAAATTAGTCGTAAAGAAATTCAAAGTGTCACAACCAAAGAACCGGTCAAGCAAGTTGAAGTCGTTGGCGCGAAGTTACCGACACCTACTAATCCGACAGAAGCACAGGCCCTTGGTCATCAGATGATGTTGGATTATGGATATAGCGAAGCTGAATGGCCATGTCTATATAATCTGTGGATGCGCGAATCTGGGTGGCGAACAACCGCCGGCAATCAGAGTTCTGGCGCGTATGGCATTCCTCAGGCGCTACCAGCTAGCAAGATGGCGACGGTCGGCCCCGACTACCTGACGAATGCAGCAACGCAGATCACTTGGGGATTAGGGTATGTGAAAGGAAGATACGGTACGCCATGCGGTGCGTGGAGTAGTTTCCAGGCGAAGGGATGGTATTAGTATTTCTGGCCCAAATAAATCATTAGGACAGCACTGGCTGCGCGACCGTGATGTGTTGGCGCATATTGCTGATTGCGCAGAGCTAACGGCGGACGACACTGTACTGGAGATTGGTCCGGGTCTCGGAACATTAACGAGTGAGTTGCTGCGTCGCAGTAATAAAGTCGTTGCCGTTGAATTTGATGAAGAGTTGGCACGTAAGCTGCCAGCGCAGTTCCCTGGAAAAGATTTAACCGTCATCCAAAGCGATATTCTTTCGTTCGATTTATCACAACTACCATCTGGCTACAAAGTGGTCGCGAATGTGCCATACTATATCACCAGCAAAATCGTGCAATTATTAATGACCGCCGACAATAAACCAGACATTGCCGTGCTACTTGTGCAAAAAGAAGTTGCCGAGCGCTTGGCGGCGCAACCTGGCGATATGAGTATTTTAGCGGTAAGCGCACAATTATTCGCCGATGTAACACTGGGTGATGTGGTGGGTGCGGAGATGTTTACGCCGCCACCAAAGGTAGATAGCCAGGTCGTCATATTAAAGACTCGCTCGACGCCGTTATTAGCGGATGTATTGGAGAAAGATTTTTTCCGCGTCGTAAAAGCGGGTTTTTCGGCAAAGCGTAAAATGCTTCGGTCGAGTCTTTCTGGTGGATTGGGTATTTCAAAAGATCAGGCAGAGGCGCACCTGAACGCAGCTGGTATACGGCCTAATGATCGCGCGGAAAGCCTGTCGCTTGAGCAGTGGCAAATACTGACAAGGGTTGTTTGTGATACAGTCTAACCAGCCAACTATTTTTAGTGACGACATTGTCGTCGGCGTGTCGTCGGTTGACGATGGCAATATGCATTTTGCTTTTGGCGACGAAGATGAAACGCGGCAGAATCGCATTGATTTTCTCCGACAACTCGATATTGATCCAACGCAGGCGACGCTCGTAAGTGTGTCGTACGAGGATACGACTGATTTTGCGCGCTACCGAGTCGTTGATGAAGAGAATCTTGGTGAAGGGATGCTTGCGTTAGTTTCTGAGTTTCACGCCGACGCCTTGGTCGTAACGCGCCCAGACCACGCCTTGTTTCTGCCATTAGCCGATTGTGTTGGTGCGATTATTTATGATCCGACGACGAAAGTGATGATGCTCTCTCATTTAGGCCGGCACAGTGTCGAGCAAGATGGAGCTGGTAAAAGCGTGCGGTATTTAGTGGAGGAATTTGGTAGCGAACCTGGCGATCTCAAGATTTGGCTGAGTCCGGCAGTGGGTAATGAAAGCTACCCTTTGCAGGCGTTCGAAAATCGTAGCTTACAAGATGTTGTTTGCGGACAACTAGAGCGTGCTGGTATTGGCCTCGAGCAAATTGAAGTCAGTGATGTTGATACGGCTGATGATGATAATTATTTTTCGCACAGTGAATATCTAGCCGGAAATCAAATGACTGACGGCCGTTTTGCGATTGTTGCCATGATGCAAGACTAGGTACTATTTTGGTGTGTGGCAAACAAATTGCCCCACATTCGTGGAGCAATTTGCATCGACACGAAGCGGGGCTAGGAGAACTTCACTGATTTGATTGGTGAGCCGACATATACATCCGCGCCAAGTAGGTCTGGATGACCGACCGTTACGCGCAGTCGGCCTCCGACTTCTGGGAATTCATTTGCGCTCTCAGAACTAGGTGAAGATTGTACGCTCATAACAAGCGTCTCGCGTAGATTTTCTTTACGTTTGATCTGGGCAAGCCTGCGCCGAACGCCAAATGATTGCCGTTCGATAACCAGCCCAAATGCGCCGTAGAGTTCTTCGAGGACGGTGGCGTCTGTCCGTTTGCGGTCGATACGCAAGCCGTATGTGCCGTTAAGTGTACCGACGAGTATGGCTTTATATCCGCTGTCGAACCGCACCTCGATATAATCGTCGGGGGCCGCATTTCTACCATCGATGAAATATATCGTTCGCGAACCAATCGTGAAGGGCATCGCCCTCACCTCCTTGCTAGATATGAATGACGATAATGGCTAGTGTATCGTCCTCTGTCAGTTCGTACAACCACAAGCACGAAACGGACCACTTTTCGTCTAGGGTGCGTGTTTACTTGCTCTCTGTTATAATGAAATTAATTATGGGAAAAAAATTATACATCACCACCGCCATTCCGTATGTCAATGCGACACCACATATTGGCAATGCGCTTGATTACCTGCTGGCTGACATATGGACACGATACCAAAAGCAAAATGGTAAAGAAG
>CAMPJF010000077.1 GCA_946886725.1 uncultured Candidatus Saccharibacteria bacterium
GTCCCAAATAGCGTGGTAGATGGTCTCGCCTGCCTCGGCAAAACGATACTCCGTGAGCTGTTTGTCGATATCAGCGCTTGCTGCATTAAGCTCTCGGATAATCCAATGATCGGCCAGACTGGTCGGTTGTGGCGGTTGCGGACGGTACCCTTCGCCTAGTTTGTCTTCGATGAAGCGCGCAATATTCCATAATTTGTTGCAAAAATTGCGGCCTGCAACGACTTTACTGGTTGAGAATGCTTGGTTTTGGGCAGCACTACGGCTTGCGACGATTCCCAGTCGCAGCGCATCCGATCCGTATTCGGCAATGGTTTCGATCGGATTAATGACGTTACCCTTGGACTTGCTCATTTTTAGTCCTTTTTCGTCGAGGACCATGCCATGCAGGTAGACATGCCTGAACGGTACGTCATCAGTCATGTAAAGCCCCAGCATGATCATACGAGCAATCCAGCGGTCTAATAGGTCGCCACCGGTCTCCATGACGCTCGTTGGATAAAAGCGGGATAGCGGTCCACCCGTGAGGGCGTCGGTGGTGATGAATGGCCATTGGCCACTGCTAAACCAGGTATCAAAAGTGTCTTCTTCGCGACGGTATGTTGTGCCGTTAACAACGATCGTCGGTTCGTCAACGCGAGTATCAAAAATCCAGTCGTTAGGGTCATTAACGTTTTGGAATGCTGGAATAGGAATACCCCATGGAATTTGACGACTAAGGTTCCAGTCGCGAAGGTTGTCGAGATACTGGATTAAAATACGCTTGCGGCTAGCAGGGGTAAACTCGATCTGCCCTGCCTCAAGAGCTTGCTTTGCGCGCTGGGCGAGGGGTTGAATCTGGAGAAACCATTGGTCCTTGATAAGTGGCTGAATGACCGTACCGCATTTGTAGCAGTGGCCGACGGCGTGTTCGATATCTTCGGTTCCTCGTCGTAGCTCGGCGGCTTCTAATGCAGCCAGCACGCGTTTGCGGGCGGTTTCAACATCGAGCCCAGCGAATTGTGGTGGCACATTAATCATCGTGCCGTTGAAATCAATTACCTGTAATGGCGTGAGTTCGTGACGCTTCCCTATTTCAAAGTCATTTGGATCATGCGCGGGCGTAATCTTGACGGCGCCCGTGCCAAATGCTTGATCTACATAGTCGTCAGCGATGATGGGGATTTCGCGTTCAACTAACGGCAAGAGAACTCGCGAACCGATTAAGTGTTTGTAGCGTTCATCATCCGGATGAACAGCAACGGCAACGTCGCCTAATAATGTTTCTGGGCGCGTGGTAGCGATGACGATTTCGCCGATTTTATCGAGCGTCGGATAGGCGATTTGCCATAACTTGCCTTTTTCGTTTTTATGCTCGACTTCGATATCGGCAAAGCTGGTTTGGTGTGTCGTACAGTAGCTGACGATTCGCTCACCTCTGTAAATTAGCTGCTCATCCCATAATTTTTTAAAGGTACCGTAGACGGTGTCGATTACCTTTTCGTCCAATGTGAAGACTAAATCGTCCCATGTTGCGCTGACGCCGAGGGCGCGCAGCTGTAGTTCCATATCACCACGTTTTTGTTGAACAAAATTCCATACTTGGCTGTAGAGTTGCTCGCGTGTAAAGTCAAAGCGGCTTTTACCTTCTTTGGCAAGCTCTTTCTCGTACACGACCCACGTTTCAAACCCGGCGTGATCGGCCCCAGGAATATAAGCCACGTCCCTACCCTTCATTCGATAATAGCGTGCAAGAATGTCTTCGAGGTTCACGGTGAGTGCATGACCAATATGCAAGTTGCCATTTGCGTTAGGTGGCGGCATAACGATACTGTATGGTTCGCCCTTCCCTGTGGGTGCAAAGGCGTTGGCCGTCTCCCACATTGCATATATTGTAGGCTCGTACTGATTAGGATCGTATGTTTTGGCTAAGTTCATGGATAAAAGCTTTCAGTATTTTCCGTTACACGTGAAAAATGCACAAGTGAAAAAGCTAACCATTTTCTTGTGAAAAAGATTACAATTTCCAAACATTTTCCTCCGTGTTTGTTTTCAAGACTAATTATACCATAGCCGACCGTGTATAATAAGTAGTATGACTACGGTACAAACCTGTGCGATACAAGAAGAATGGGACGAGGCAATTTTATCCCGTGGAGGCCATCCACTACAGCTATGGGACTGGGGTGAAGTAAAGGCAGTTCACAACTGGTTTGTTGACCGCATTTTTATCTATGAAAAGGATCAAATTATCGGTGCGGCCCAGCTACTGATACGTAAACTGCCGTTTCCATTTACGGCACTCGTGTATGTACCACGCGGGCCCGTTGCCGAGAACGGCGATAGGGCAGAGGTACTAGATGCGATTGCCGACTATGCAAAGCGTAAATATCACGCAGTTGCGGTGACTATCGAGCCAGATTGGCGTACGATTCCAAAAGTTGAGGGCTGGCATCAATCGGACAATACGATCTTAATCCCGCGTACGTTGATTCTTGATACTACCAAAACCGAAGATGAACTACTAAGTAAGATGGCAAAAAAGACCCGTCAGTACATTCGTAAGTCTGCGAATGAAGAGGTGGAAATTCGACAAGTCCGAAAGCAGGCAGAGCTGACGGAGTGTCTAAAGATCTATAAACAAACAGCGGCTCGTGCGGGTTTCGGATTGCACGAAGACGAATATTATCGTGATATCTTTTCAAAGATGGGCAGCCATTCATTGGTGAATGCGGCTTTTTACCAAGGAAAGCCAGTGGCATTTTTGTGGTTGGTTATGAGTGAGCGTACTGCCTTCGAGCTATATGGCGGCATGAACGATGAGGGGCAACGGCTGCGCGCTAACTACATCCTTAAATGGTCGACTATTCAGATGATTAAAAAGTGGGAGATCGAGCGCTATGACTTTAACGGCTTGCTGAATGACGGCGTTAGTACGTTCAAGCAGGGCTTTGCTGATCATGAAGACTTGCTGGTGGGGACCTACGATCATCCATTGTCGCCGCTGTATGTCGTTTGGGCGAAAGGGCTGCCAATCGCCAAGAAAATTCTACAGAAATTAAAGAATCGTTGATATAAAAACAACGATTAACAGATAGCTATTATGAAATCTAAGAAAAAGCAACAAACACCATCGCGAAATTGGGCGCTTGTCGTCATCGCTTTAATTATGATAATTATCAACCTGATACTATTAGCTTTCGCGGTGCTGTACTGGTCGGTACTCGGATGGTGGGCGCCCGCTCTTGTCGGTGGGGCAGTGACCTCACTATTCCTCTCGGTTGAAGCGATCCGTAAAAACGATCCGACATGGCTGCTACTCGATCTTATTTTACCTGGTTAGGGTAGGGGGCTGAAAAGGAAAAAACCCCTCGATATCGTGATGATATCAAGGGGTCGCAGATTTTATGCCATCTGCCGGCAGTTACTTACTTGTCGGGCCAGCCGCTAACTTCGTTGCGCTCTGCCGCCCAGAATTCGGTGCCCGGGTTGTACTTGGAGAACTGGTCGTAGGCGTACTTCCGGCTCTCGTACTCGCCGTACGATCCGTTCGTACTGGGCTTGATGTCCGCCGGAATTCGTTCCCAGTCGGCCACTGCCACTGAGGCAATGAGCGCAAATTGTTCGGCCGATGCAACCGTTCGGAAGAGGGCGTCAGGCTGAATTTCCATGCCACCATTTTTGGTGGTGCGGATCAACAGCTTGACGGACTCTCCGCCGATAGCTTCGGCTCGAAACGTTGGGAACTCGGCTTCGTTTGCGAACTCGACTCCGAGGTAGACAGGGTTGTTAAATCCTGCGGTCTCGATGAATCGCGAAGCAGCTTCAACCTTGGTTAGTTCGGCGGATCTGGCTGGTGCGGGCTGCTCGACGCGCTCGGCTACTTCGAGGCCTAGTATGGCGACAAGTAGCACAAGCACTGCGATCCTGCTGGCGGTCAGCCAGGTCTGGTAGCGGGGCTTGCGGTGGGTGGTGGTAGAGTTTGGCATGTCATCTCCTCGATAGTATGCTAGGGCTCCCCCATACCAACAGTTTCATTACCGTCAGTTGCGTGCTGGACTCTCTTCCAGTTTGCCGTTCGACATAGTTCAGCGATCTATACTGAACGGCAGACTGGAATTACGTTTCGACTGTAAGTAAAAGGTACTACTCGACTCAAGTATGATTACAACTTGAAGAGCTGCTTTATTATAGCAGATTTATAGATAAAAGTCAATAAACGTAAGCACTACCAAGTAGTGTTAGTCATCGAGAGACTAGGGATGACTTCGAGATCCATTGGATCGGTTGGCTGCTTTTTTTGCGCATAGTAGTATCCAAGCGTAGCAATCATTGCTGCGTTGTCGGTGCAGAGCTGCATTGGTGCGTAATTGACAGTAAGAGGCAGGCGGTCAGACAGCTGGCGACGAAGTTCTTGGTTTGCTGCGACACCGCCGGCGATAACCACCGATTTTGGCGCATAATCGCAATACGCCTTCTCTGCTTTGTCGACAAGCGTGCTAATTGCCGTGTACTGGAAGCTGGCAGCAAAATCATTGCGTTGGACGTCATTTAAACGCGCTGCAAGCTCGCCTGAGGGAAAAGTAAAGTCAACGCCCGTTTCGCGCTGAACGGCACGCAAAACGGCTGTTTTGAGGCCGGAAAAACTAAAATCATAATCACCCTTCAATTTTGCCTTGGGGAGTGCATATCGTTTTGGGTCGCCTTGCAATGCCGCATTGGCTATGGATGGGCCGCCAGGGTAGGGGAGACCGAGGATTTTTGCAACTTTATCAAAGGCTTCTCCGACGGCATCGTCTTGGGTTTGCCCTAATAACTCGTAATCTCCGTGGTCGCGAAATAAGACAAGCTGCGAGTGCCCGCCAGAAACGATCAATGCCAGCATTGGAAACTCCGGCTGCTGCTGAGGCATAGGCCCTAGACGCTCTGAAAGGGATTTCCCCTCAACATTGTTCCATTCGCCGTCGGCTACTTCCGTTAGAAAGTTTGCGTAAACATGCGCCTCGACGTGGTGGATAGGGTATAGTGGTTTATT
>CAMPJF010000078.1 GCA_946886725.1 uncultured Candidatus Saccharibacteria bacterium
GTAGAAACGATGACGTCATTATCCCCGTTCGTCTTCTTAATCCAACGCAGTTCATCGCCATCATCTAATTTGATCGCAATCAGACCATTCGTACGAATGTTTGCGTAATCCTTAAGTGGCGTTTTCTTAACCGTACCCATCGTTGTCGCCATAAACAAGTACCCCTCATCATTCGCATCTTTTGCGTGACGAATGATTGAAGTGATTTTCTCTTCGGGTTGCAGTTGCAATAGATTCACCGCTGCGACACCCTTAGCCGCAAGACTAGCAGCCGGTACTTCATATGCCTTGAGGCGGAAAATACGCCCCTTGTTAGTAAAGAACAACAGGTAGTCATGCGTACTTGCAGGGACGAGTTGATCAATAACATCCTCTTCCTTAGTGGTCATGCCTCGCTTACCCTTGCCGCCACGGTTTTGACGACGATATTCGCTAACGAGTGTCCGCTTGATGTAGTTTTCGGTAGTCAGTAAGATTACCGATTCTTCCTCAGGAATCAACTCTTCGTCGCTAAATTTACCAAGTTCATGATTAATCATCTGAGACCGTCGATCATCACCATACTTCTCTTTCATCTCTAATAATTCTTCTTTAATAATGCGAAGAATTTCAGACTCATCTGCAAGAATGGCCTCAAGTTTTGCAATCAACTCAAGAAGTTCACGCAATTCATTTTCAATTTTATCTCGTTCAAGCCCGGTTAGGCGGCGTAATTGCATCGCAAGAATCGCCTGCGCTTGAATTTCAGAAAGACCAAACTTTTCAATTAAGCCGGCTTGCGCAATTTCACTTGTCTTACTAGCCCGAATTAATTTGATAACCTCATCGATATGATCGAGAGCAATTTTGTAACCTTCCAAAATATGCGCGCGCGCTTTAGCGGCTTTAAGCTCAAATTCCGTACGACGACGCACGACGATACGACGATGCTTAATAAATTCGTCAAGAATCTCATGCAAGCCTAATACCTTCGGCTGAATACCATCAATCAGAGCTAGCATATTAAAGTGGAAGCTTGTTTGCAAAGCAGTTAGCTTGAATAGCTGGTTCAATACTTTCTTAGGATATGCATCTTTGCGTAACTCAACTACGACACGAACTTTACCGCGCGCACTTTCATCACGAAGATCACTAATAAGAATTTTTTTATCTTTATGCAGTTCAGCAATCTTTTCAATCAATGTTGCTTTATTTACACCATAAGGAACCTCAGTAATAACGATTTGGCTACGACCTTTTTTCGTTTCTTCGATATTCGTCACGGCGCGAATCATCACACTGCCACGACCAGTCTGGTACGCTAGCTTCATCGGCGTGCCGCCATACACGATTGCACCTGTCGGGAAGTCTGGACCCTTAACATATTTCAAAAGGTCATCGACTGTCGTCGTTTCTGGATTATCAATTAAGTGGATCGTCGCATCAACAAGTTCACCAAGATTATGCGGTGGAATGTTCGTTGCCATACCAACAGCAATACCAACCTGACCGTTCAATAGTAGGTTCGGCAGTTTCGCTGGCAAAACAGAGGGTTCTTGTTCACTGCCGTCATAGTTAGCCCGAAAATCAACCGTATCTTTATCGAGGTCATTTAGCAGTTCATTACCTGCGCGACCGAGGCGTGCCTCGGTATAACGACTTGCCGCAGGAGGATCTCCATCCATCGAACCATAGTTACCTTGACCATTCACTAATGGATAACGCATCACCCAATCCTGTGCCAAGCGAACCATTGAGAAATAGATCGATGAATCACCGTGTGGATGATATTTACCCATTACATCACCGACAATGCGAGCACTTTTCAGGAAGCGGCCGCCGGGTCGAAGATTTTGCTCGCCCATGCTGTATAAAATACGACGGTGAACCGGTTTCATGCCGTCGCGGACGTCAGGAAGCGCGCGTTCAACAATTACGCTCATAGAGTAAGTCAGAAAGCTATCTTCCATCACTTTTTCTACCGACAGGTTCTCAACGACGCGCGAGTGTGTTTGCGGCGTTAAAACCTCAATTGGTTCTGTTGTATCATTTACTTCGTTAGTATCGTCATTCATGATTAAATATCCAAATCCTCTAGACTTAGTGATTTAGCACGGCTTTGAATAAAAGCTTTACGCAAATCAACCTGGTCACCCATTAACTTTGTAAAAATTGCATCGCTTTTTTCAGCATCTTCGACTTTCACCTGAATCAGCACGCGATTCTCAGGATTCATGGTCGTATCCCAAAGCTGCTCTGCGTCCATTTCACCCAGACCCTTATAGCGCTGCAATAAGGTGATTCCAGCTTGCTTGGTCAAGTCGGCTGTCTCATCTATCGCAACACCTTTTTCTCGTCGCTCAGCAACCAGTCGAGCAATAATTTGGTCACGCTCTTCATCGCTATAGGCGTAATGCTTTTTTGTACCCTGTCGTAACAAGAACAACGGAGGCTTAGCGAGGTACACGTACCCTCCGTCAATTACTTCTTTCATATATCGGAAGAAAAATGTCAAAAGCAAAGTGGAAATGTGACTTCCATCAACATCGGCGTCGGTCATGATAATGACACGGTGATAGCGAAGTCCAGAAATATCAAACTGATCACTAATACCAACACCCATTGCTTTAATCAGGCTAACAATTTCATTATTGTTAAGCATGCGATCCAGGCGTGCACGTTCAACGTTGAGAACTTTACCACGAAGCGGCAAGATCGCCTGCGTCTTACTGTCGCGACCAGACTTCGCCGATCCACCAGCCGAGTCGCCCTCGACAATGTAGAGCTCCGACTCTGACGGGTCCTTGCTTGAACAATCAGAAAGCTTGCCTGGTAGGCTTAATCCATCGAGTGCGCCCTTACGAATGACATTGTCACGTGCCGCACGAGCAGCTTTACGTGCACGTGCAGCGAGAAGTGCCTTACCGACAATCTTTTTGGCAACATTCGGGTTTTCTTCAAGATAGTACGAGAAGTATTCATTCATTACCTGTTCAACGTAACGGCGAACTTCAGGATTGCCCAATTTGTTCTTCGTCTGACCCTCAAACTGAGGGTCTGGCAACTTAACGAGGATAATAGCAGTTAGTCCTTCGCGAATATCATCACCTGTCAGGTTATCTTCTTTTTCTTTCAACAGGCTATTCTTGCGAGCATAGTCGTTAATGACGCGCGTTAAAGCTGATCGAAATCCGACAATATGTGTTCCGCCATCAGGAGTGAGCACGTTGTTAGCGAACGGCTTTACTGTCTCGACGAAGGTATCATTATATTGCACGGCAACTTCAATCATAGAGTCCTCGACTTGTCGTTCCACATAGAAGACACTGTCGCTTACGACATCCTTGCCAATATTTAGATGCTTTACGTAGCTCTGAATACCACCTTCAAAATAAAAAGCGGCACGTTCTTTAGTGCGCTCATCACGAACAGCTACATAGATACCCTTCGTTAGATATGCTTGATGGCGCAGATAATTCACCACCCACTTATAGTCAAAGGTCACGGTCTCTTTAAAGATCGTATCGTCAGGATAAAAAGTAATTGTCGTGCCATTCGCCCTATCGGTCTTGCCGACTTTTTTAAAAGGAACTTTTACGCCACCACGCTCAAACTCAATACGATAAAGCTCGCCCTTTTGCGCCACTTCTGCAATCATGTGATTAGACAATGCATTCACAACGCTCGAGCCGACACCGTGAAGACCAGAAGACACTTTATAGCCGCCGCCGCCGAACTTACCACCGGCATGCAAAACAGTTAGAACGGTTTCTAGTGTACTTAAGCCCGTCTTCGGGTGCTTATCGACCGGAATACCGCGACCGTTATCAGCAACACTGATCCCACCGTCGGCAAGAATCGTCACATCGACGCGAGTCGCGTGACCCGCAATTGCCTCATCGATAGAGTTATCGGCAATTTCTTTAATCAAGTGATGCAATCCGTCGTAGCCGGTGCTTCCGATATACATGCCGGGGCGCTTACGGACCGGCTCTAGGCCCTCTAGGACCTGAATTTGCGACCCAGTATACGAGCCATCATCGATTTTTTGTTTAGTCATAGTACCCTCACTTCAGACGTTCAGCTATTTACATTTCTTCCATTATACAGAACAAATTGTGTTCACTCAAGCTATTGTGTGAACATATTTCTTATGCTAATCTAAAAACCAAGAGGTGTCACAACCAAAAAATAAAAGGTACAAATAAAAATGTTTCGAAAATTAGTCTCAAATCTCGCATTTAGCCCTGCCTTAATTGGTCAGCTAGGCTTTTATGCTCGCCGTCTACGCAAGGAAGAGATGACAAGACGAACGGGTCTTATATTCCTGGCCCTATCATTGGTCGTACAATCTTTTGCTGTTTTTTCGCCACCGGAATCAGCTAACGCGGCTAACGCGGACAATATTATATATAGTGGCGTGAGAGACAAAGCAGATCTTCTTGCGGTCTACGACCGTGGAAGCGACAGCGCTGGCCGTAAAGACATACGGGAAATATATGCACATTTCGGTATCACCCGCGCAGATATCGCCAACGGATATATAGGCAGCTATAATACGGGCGATTTTAATGGTCAAATTAAGTCAGTAGGACGGTCAGACGCAGGCGTATCTTACCGATATCCCGTGAAAGTTACTAATAGTTCGACTACAGTCTACACGGGCGGTTTCACTGAAACATACGGCAAGAGCTGGCCTATGCCTGCTCTTATTGGTAAACGTTCGGTCGACGGCGCATGGTTCGCCATCACACTCAACTGTGGCAACCCCGTCTACGTCGTTC
>CAMPJF010000079.1 GCA_946886725.1 uncultured Candidatus Saccharibacteria bacterium
GTATGTACTTAGGCATTACTACAAATAATCAGGCAGAGTACCATGGTGTAAGATTGGGCCTGGAAAAAGCGCTTGAGATTGGTGCGCGTACGGTAGACTTTCGTATTGATAGTTTATTAGTAGTCAATCAAATGAATAATATCTATAAGATTAAGAATCGAGAGCTATGGCCTGTTAATGAACGCATACGTGAGTTGGTCGCGCAATTTGATAAAGTGACGTTCTCTCACGTTAAACGTGAATTTAATCAGTTGGCTGACGGCATGGTCAATAAGATATTGAATGCTCAAGGGGACGAATAGGGTATAATAGATTTCAGGCAGTTCGTTAAGCGATCGCTTGTGCTTTCGGGCGCAAGAGGAAAGTCCGGGCAGCATAGGACACGACAGTCGCTAACGGCGACCGAGGGTGACTTTAGGGAAAGTGCCACAGAAACGAAACTACCTGTAAGAGGGAAAAGGTGAAACGAGTGAGGTAAGAGCTCACAGCATTCCATGGTGACATGGCGTGAAGGTAAACCCTGTCGGCTGCAAGGAGATCTACATAAAGGGCGGTCCGTCCGTAGGTCGATACCCGCTTGATCTAGCAGGCAACTGCTAGACTAGATAGATGATCGTTCACGACAAAACCCGGCTTATCGACGATCTGCCAATTAAAATAACTCGCTGTTAGGCGAGTTATTTTAATGTAAGGAGTCAAGAAGTGTATTTCGTATCGTCGTAGGTCTACGCTTTTGTAGTGCTTTTTACGATTTCAGCGAAAGCTTTTGGCTCGCTTACTGCGAGTTCAGAAAGAACTTTGCGGTCTAGTTCGATATTAGCTGCTTTTAGGCCAGCTATTAATTTACCGTAAGTAGTGCCTTGTTCACGTGCCGCAGCGTTGATGCGAGTGATCCATAGGCCACGAAGATCACGCTTTTTTGTGCGACGGTCGCGATATGCATACTGTAACGCTTTAATAACGGCTTGCTTTGCAAGGCGGAATGAGCGGGTACGGTTATGTTGCATACCTTTTGCTAATTTTAATATCTTTTTGTGCTTAGCACGTGCGGTGACGCCTCTTTTAACTCGCATATTATACTCCTAAAGCTCGTTTAACGTTTTTAGCCATGCTACCTGTAACGGTTGCAGTGGTGTTAATGGCGCGCTTGCGGCTTTTGCTCTTTTTAGCGAGCATGTGGCCACCGAACGCACGTCGGCGAGTCAATTTACCAGTGCTGGTAATCTTGATCCGCTTTGCGGTACCTTTGTGGGTCTTCATCTTTGGCATTATTTACTCCTTACTACTATGCTCAGATTGCGACCAGCCATCTGAGGCTTTTGCTCTAATATTGCTTCGTCTTCCAAGAGGGCGACAATCCTGTCAATCATTTCAAATCCGAGCTCCTTATGGGCCATCTCGCGACCACGGTAGAAGATTTGAATTCGTACTTTGTGTCCCGCGGCAAGAAAGCTACGGATTTTACGAAGTTTGATGTCCAGGTCACCAGCACCAATTTTCAAACCAAAACGCATTTGCTTCAGCTCGCTTGGCTTGCTGTTCTTTTTGCTTTTCTGTAGCTCTTTCATCTTCTGGTATTGAAATTTACCCCAGTCGACTACTTTAACTACAGGAGGTGCAGCGTTTGGTGAGATCTCAACGAGGTCGACGCCAGCTTCTTCGGCAATCTTGAGTGCATCGTTGCGACTCATGATTCCCAGTTGCTCTCCGTCTGTGCCGATAACGCGCAGTTCTTCGGCGCGAATCTCCTCATTGATACGAATTGATTTACTGATCTCTGATCTCCTTTTGATAAGCTCGCAATATTTTAAGCGTTACTCATAGGACATTTTACCAGATATAGGTCAGAGGTTCAAGAGCTTTGTCTATATTGCAGTGCTTCACTGATGTGCTGTACGGTAATCTCCGTGCTGTCATCTAGATCGGCAATTGTTCGAGCGACACGTATGATTTTGAAATAACTTCGTGCGCTGAGGTTTAAGCGGTCAGTTGCGGCACCTAGAAGTGTTCTCACGTCCGGCGAAAGGAGGAGCTTTGTTTTTATGTCTCGACTCGTAAGGTTACTGTTGTTTTTAAGACTGTATTTATATCTGTTACGCTGACGTTGAGACGCTATATCGATCATGCTTATTGCGTCATTCTGTTGTTTTTTATGCACCGATTGGATCTCTAGTAGCGTGTCGTTCGGTATGCGGGAGACGTTGACGACAAGATCAATGCGATCAAGAAGGGGGCCTGAAAGGCGGCGTTGGTATGAGAGGATCTGGGTGCTAGTGCATGTGCATTCACGGGCCATGTCGCCATAAAAGCCACATGGGCATGGGTTCATTGTGGCCACTAGCATGAAATCAGCGGGGTAGCTGACGTGTCCGTTTACGCGACTTACGGCTATTTTTTTATCTTCCATAGGTTGGCGCAGCGCCTCAAGGACCGCACGAGGGTATTCTGGAATTTCATCCAAGAAGAGGACGCCTAGATGGGCAAGGCTGATCTCGCCCGGCTTCGGATGGGCGCCACCGCCAATGAGGGCGATGCGGCTCGCCGTATGATGAGGTGCTCGGAATGGCCGGCTAGAGGTGACGTGATTGATTGTTTCGCCCGCTAGGCTGTGGAGTTTTGTTACGGCTATTTGCTCCGCTGAAAGTAGTGGCGGAAGGAGGCCAGTGAGCGTTCGTGCGAGCATTGTCTTGCCTGTTCCTGGTGGACCTGTCAGTAAGATATTATGATGACCGGCAGCGGCAATGATGAGTGCTCGCTTGGCTTGCTCTTGTCCGTGGACATCATCGAGAGTAGGGGTGTCGTGTAAGGCTTTAGGCTTTTGCAGCGGTAAAGTAGTCGATTCGAGAAGTTTTATTTCTTGTTTTAGATGAAGATAGAGTGCTTTCAGTGAACTAACTCCAATAACGGAGATGCCCTCTACGAGTGTCGCCTCTTGCACGTTGGCTTCTGGTAGGTATATGCATCCAAGCCCAGTATTTTTAGCGGTCTCTGCCATCGTGATTGCGCCGCGTATTGGACGGAGTGACCCATCTAGCGCTAATTCTCCGGCAAAAGCCGCCGTGGCAACTTCCTCGTGTCGTAGCTGGCCACTGCTCGTCAGAATTGCAAGCGCAATAGGTAGGTCATAGTGCGTGCCATCTTTAGGTAGCTCTGCTGGCGCAAGGTTAATGGTGATTCTTCTCGTTGGGTATTCGAGCAGGGAATTGGTAATGGCGCTTTTAACACGCTCCTTGGCTTCGTCTATGGCTTTGTTACCCATACCGACAATTTGAAGAGAAGGAAGCCCTTTTGTTGCGTCGCTTTCTACCTCTATTAGGTGACCTTCAAAGCCTACGGGGGCCACGGATAGTATTTTTGCAACCATAGTCATGATGTCCGCTAGTTAACCATACCTAGTATCAATCTGTAAATGATGGTATACTATAAGCATTCAAGTTGGGGCTGAATTTAGCTTTCGACAGAGGGAATTTAACAGATCATTTTGCAAGTCGATCATACACGTTACGTATACTTTTTTAATTGCAACATTTACTGCAAAAGTAAAAGCAGCAGCTGCTAACGTAGCTAGTGCCTTCCGCACACCTGCTTTTGCACCAATCGCAGCCTAATCGCTCGATCATCATTTGCCAGCAGGTGACATAGCGGCAACTGGTGTTATATACCCATGTCACTTACTTCGTTAACGGGCAGTGGCGTTAATGGAGAAAATTTTACCACGCGACCAATCGAATGTTTTTGTCTATCTCTTAATTCGAACAGTCGTTAAAAGTTAAGATAGACTATACTTGTAGACGAATGATCCGTTACCTTTTGGACCGGGGGGCAGTACCCCGCAGCTCCACCAATTTTTGAATCAAAAATACCACCTCAATCGGTGGTATTTTTAGTATTGGCATGTCATAAATGGGTAATAATAAAACAACCACCTGCGAGTAGTGGTTGTTTTTGTGGAGTTTTTGAATTCTGTTTATTTTTGGCTTCTGTATAATTTATTTATTCAGGAGCTACCCCTATAATATGACGTCAAAGCGCTTAAGTCAACACTATTTGTAAAAAAACTTTATAGAAAAAAATATGCGTGTGGATAACCCATATGTAGGGTGTAATGAGTTGTTCACGACGCTATGAAAGGAAGTAAAAGGTTTGCTCAGTAAGGTTTCGTGGGATAGCCCTTAGCATGCTTAGAATTTAACAGAAAAATCTGGGATGGCAGTGCTTGAACTTTTGAATGTACGGAACTTCTACAAGGGAAGTGTGTCTGGTTGTAGTACTCGTGAAATAGCACGGTTTTTGTGTGATGTTACTATAGTTTGAACGTCGAGGGGTATGCTTTTGAACCAGATATCTTGCTGCAGCGAATATGTGCCGGAGTAACTATAGGGTTGGTAGTACTGTGCTGATGCGGCGTGCTGTAGTTGCGCCGGTTATTTTGACGTATAGCGTAAAAATTGCGTTGCGTCGTGTTGGTATTGGTGGTACCTTTTATTGCGATCAACTCTTTCCTGTGTACAGTTAGTAGCAAGTAATTATCTGCGGTATTGGCGGATCGGCGACCAAATGACAATCTCTTGATGTATGTAAGTTGGTGTTCTGGAGGTCTAGCTATCATTAAGTTGTAATAAAATCTACATAGATAAAATAACATCATGCATAGATTAACACCTTTAAAC
>CAMPJF010000080.1 GCA_946886725.1 uncultured Candidatus Saccharibacteria bacterium
TGGGTGTACGTATCGGGTCTCGCCGATGCAGACGTAAAGCGGATCCTCACAGAGGCTGCACAAGCGCATGTCGGCAAAGGGCCACGCGTCACCGTTACCGTTCATACTGCCAGCATGTAGCAGGGTGAAACGAGCGTAAATCTTGCGCTTGTCATTCCGCCCAGTAGCGCATAAAAGTAAACGACTAGATACACAACAAAAACCTCATTAACCCCGATACTCGTCGAGCAAATACCTCACAATGGTTGGCTCCGATTGTCGGGGTATTTGCTTGAAAAACCCACTATACGCCTCGCGGTATCATGCGACCATTGCTTATTCGTACCTGCATGACATTTCTCATCCAAAAACAAAATACCCCGAGCGATCGGGGTATTTTGCATAATTAGGTATCTAATTATTTAGTGATGTTAGTAACAACACCAGCACCAACAGTACGTCCACCTTCACGGATAGCGAAGTTTAGACCCTGTTCCATGGCGATTGGAGCAAGCAATTTAACCTTGAAAGTCAAAGTATCACCAGGCATAACCATTTCTTTGTCAGCTGGGAGTTCGACTTCGCCAGTTACGTCAGTAGTACGGAAGTAGAACTGTGGCTTGTAACCCTTTGAGAATGGTGTGTGGCGTCCGCCTTCTTCTTTCTTCAAGATGTAAACTTCAGCGTCAAACTCTGTGTGTGGAGTGATTGAACCTGGTTTCGCAAGAACCTGACCGCGTTCGATTTGTTCGCGCTCAATACCACGAAGAAGGATACCAGCGTTGTCGCCAGCCTGACCTTGGTTGAGGTTTTTCTTGAATGCTTCGATACCAGTAACAACTGAGTTTTGTGATGCTTTAACACCAACGATTTCAACTGGATCGTTAATCTTAACGATACCCTGTTCGATACGACCGGTAGCAACCGTACCACGACCCTTGATTGAGAAAACGTCCTCAATAGGCATTAGGAATGGCTTGTCTAGGTCACGAGTTGGTTCTGGAACGTATTCGTCAACTGCCTTAACTAGGTCAAGGATAGCTTGTTCAGCGTCTGCATCACCTTCAAGAGCCTTAGTAGCAGAACCCTTGATGATTGGAGCGTTGTCGCCGTCGAAACCGTTCTTGTCAAGAAGTTCGCGGATATCCATTTCAACTAGTTCAACTAGTTCAGGATCTGCAAGGTCCATCTTGTTCAAGAAGACAACGATCTTAGGCACGCCAACCTGCTTTGCAAGTAGAACGTGTTCGCGAGTCTGTGGAAGTGGACCATCGTTTGCGGCAACTACTAGGATAGCGCCGTCGATCTGTGCAGCACCCGTGATCATGTTCTTAACATAATCGGCGTGTCCTGGCATGTCAACGTGTGCGTAGTGACGAGTTTCTGACTCGTATTCCTGGTGAGATGATGCGATCGTGATACCACGTGCGCGCTCTTCAGGTGCGTTGTCAATTTGAGCGTAATCAACTTTCTTGTTGACATCACTTGGGTGGTGTTTAGCAAGAACAGATGTGATAGCTGCAGTTAGAGTTGTTTTACCGTGGTCGACGTGGCCCATAGTACCAACGTTAACGTGAGGTTTGGTTCGATCGAAATCTGCCATTTAATTCTCCTGATTAATTATTTTTCGCGCACAACCCATACAGACTTTGCGACGTATGAGGTTAATTATACAGGGTTTATCGACTAACGTAAAGAGGTATTACCGATGTACGTGAAATGGCAGCGCTACCTGCGACTGCGCTGTTCAGACCGACTATTCATATAGGCGAGATACTTCCGCATATACACGCCGGACAGCATCGTTTTTTGATTCTCTCCAATAATGCCAATCGTAACGCCTGCATGCAGCTTGGCAACCGTCGTCTCGTACCCTATTTTAGGATCATCGCTATACATCGGCTGGGAAAAATCTGGCGAGGAAAGGCTTTTATCAACAAAGCCTTCCAGATACCGATATGGACAAATCGTACTTTTGTCGCACATTTTATGATTAGAATTTTGCACAGAAAGGCATGCGTTTGAATGCTCCTTATTACCGTCTGCGTCCGAATTTAACAGCATTACACCACCGAATGCCTCGCTATACCATTGTTTTACTTCATCAATTTTCATCGTAGAATTGTCGATATACCCGCTCAGACACGCCACTGGCAGTAAAGCCAGTTTCTCTTTGGCGATACGCGGATCATTGTCGACCTCCCATTCAAACGGCATAAAGCCGCTGGCTGCAACCTCCTCGATGGTCGGCTTATCATCAACTTCCGTTTTATCTAATAGCGCACTTGTAGCCATGACGACATCACTGAACGACTGACGATTGTGATACACCTTAATAAAATAGTCGATTACCGGTGTGATTTTTCGCGGTTCGTTTTCGGGCTGATTTGGCGCGTTTTCCATTGCGATACAATATCACTATTTCAGTAAACCGACAACTTAAAACCACCGCTATTTCTAACGGTGGTTTTAAGTCGATTGCGTACAAACTACTATTTGCTTGCGCGCTTTTCGATGATTTCCTGTGCAACGTTTGGTGGAACTTCTTCGTAGTTCGCTAGCTCCATCGTGCTGGCTGCGCGACCTTGGCTCATTGAGCGTATATCGCCAGTGTAGCCGAACATGCTTGCAAGTGGTACGAAAGCCTTGATTAGCTTGGCGCCGCCCATTAGGTCTTCCATAGCGTCGATGCGGCCACGGCGAGAGTTAAGGTCGCCGATGATATCACCCATGAAGTCTTCTGGAGTCGTAACTTCGACTTTCATAACTGGCTCAAGAAGGATTGGCTTAGCTTGCTTGACGCCTTCGCGGGTAGCAAGATGACCAGCCAACTTAAAGGCAAGTTCGCTTGAGTCGACGTCGTGGTAGCTACCGTCGTAAAGGGTCGCCTTAACGTCAACGACTGGATATCCAGCGATAACACCGCCGTCAAGCGTTTCACGAACACCTTGTTCAACTGGTTTGCGATATTCCTGAGGAACCACACCACCCTTGATTTCGTCAAAGAATTCAAAACCTTTACCTGGCTCGTTCGGTTCGAATCGGATCCATACGTCACCATATTGTCCACGACCACCAGATTGCTTGGCGTGCTTACCTTGTACTTCAGCAGTACCCTTGATTGATTCGCGGAAGGCAACTTGTGGTTCACCGATGTTCGCTTCGACGTTGAATTCGCGCTTCATACGATCGATAAGGATATCAAGGTGAAGCTCACCCATACCTGACATGATCGTCTGACCAGTCTCTTCGTCGGTGTGAACACGGAAAGTAGGATCTTCTTCAGCAAGACGCTGCAACGCGATACCCATCTTTTCCTGGTCGGCTTTGGTTTTTGGTTCAACGGCGATTGAAACTGGTGGGTCTGGGAAAGTGATTGATTCAAGTGCAATCGGGTGCGCAGGATCAGTAAGGGTGTGGCCAGTGAAGGTACCCTTAAGTCCAACGACAGCTGCGATGTCACCAGCGCTCACAGAATCGATTTCTTCGCGCTTGTCGGCGTGCATACGAACGATACGGCCGACGCGTTCTTTTTCGCCAGTCGTAGTGTTGAGAACGTAGCTACCGGCGGTCAATTTACCACTATAAACACGAACAAAGATCAGCTTACCAACAAATGGATCGGTTGCAAGCTTAAAGGCAAGGCCGGCCATAGGTTCTTTTTCGTCAGGCTTGCGTGACACTTCGTCACCAGTTTTTGGGTTGTTACCCCAAATAGCGTCAACATCAAGCGGACTAGGCAGGTAGTCAGTCATGATATCAAGAAGCTTCTCGACGATCACGCCACGGCCATCGCCACCTGATACGAGGAAGAAGTCACCAGCAAGAACACGCTTGCGAAGTGCTGATTTCAATTCGTCAGTCGTAATTGACTCTTCACCCTTGTCGAGGAATCGCTCGAATAGTTCGTCGTCGGCTTCAACCGCAGCTTCAACGAGCAGGCTGCGAGCATTAGTTGCTTTTTCGAGCATATCCGCAGGGATCTCACCTTCAACAAGCTGTTTGTCTGTGTAATCTTCGTACGTATATGCTTTCATTTCGATAAGGTCAACAACACCGTTGATATCCTTTTCGAATCCAATTGGCAAGTGAACAGGAAGAGCGTTCTTTGAAAGACGAGTGTGGATACTTTGAAGAGATTTATAGAAGTCACCACCGGTCTGGTTGATCTTGTTAATAAAGCAGATACGAGGCACGCCGTATTTGTTCGCCTGACGCCATACGGTTTCAGACTGAGCTTCTACGCCCATTTTACCGTCAAAGACCGTCACCGCACCGTCAAGAACACGCAGTGAACGCTCTACTTCGGCGGTAAAGTCGATGTGACCTGGGGTATCGATGATGTTGATCTTGTGGCCCTTCCAGAAACACGTGACGGCAGCAGAAGTAATCGTGATTCCACGTTCTTTTTCCTGAGCCATCCAGTCGGTCGTTGCGCCATCGCCGTCGCCACGGACTTCACCGATTTTGTGATTAATACCAGTACGGTACAAAATACCTTCTGTTGTTGTAGTCTTACCGGCGTCAATATGCGCGATAATACCAATGTTACGAAAGTCCTTTAGGGGGACGGTTTTCTCTGCCATAGGGTGTTGTCTCTTCCTCTTTAAATATTACTGCCTGCTATTTTTAGACATAAAAAAAGCGCTATAAG
>CAMPJF010000081.1 GCA_946886725.1 uncultured Candidatus Saccharibacteria bacterium
CATACGAGATAGGCTCCGGTCTCGTGGGCTCGGGATGTGTATAAGAGACAGACACTCCTCACATGGATGGCGGTGATTATGTTGTTGTTATCAACGCAAAAAACGCTGTTGTTACCGGTGACAAGGAAACTGGAAAAGTTTACTACCGTCACAGTGGTTTCCCAGGCGGTATCTCTGACGAAACATTGTCAGAACGCCGCGAGAAGTACCCAGAGCGTATCATTGAAGCTGCTGTTAAAGGTATGCTTCCTAAGAACAAACTGGCTGCTGACCGTTTAGCGCGCCTTCGTGTCTTTGCTGGTAGCGAACACACTCATACTGCGCAAACACCAGAGAAAGTTGAGGTTAAATAATTATGGCTGAAGGTAAATACTTCTACGGCTTAGGTCGTCGCAAATCCGCTACTGCTCGTGCACGTTTGTACGCCGGTAAGGGAAATGTAACGATCAACGACAAGCCTGCTAGCGCATATTTGTCTGAAAACAAAGCTATGCTTGCAGAAATCACCGACCCACTTGCGCTTGTTAACAAGCAAAAAGAATTTGATGTCACTATCAAGGTTAAGGGCGGCGGTCTTGCAGGTCAGGTTGATGCAATTAAACTTGCTATCGCTAAAGCAATCACTGTTGGTCATTCAGATCTACGTTCGACACTTAAAAAAGCTGAATTCCTGCGTCGCGATCCACGCGAAAAAGAACGCAAGAAGTACGGTCTTCGTGGTGCACGTAAACGCGAACAGTACTCAAAGCGTTAATATCGTTTCGAGACAAAATTACTCCTCAATTCTGGGGAGTTTTTTGTTGTATGCCTTGCAAAGAAAAAGCCCGTCCTGATGAAGGAGCGGGCTCTTAACTTCATCGGAACGGGCTAGATTGTATAGAAATCGGATGTATCTATCACATCCTTTTGCTGATATTCGGCATAGATTTCTTTCATCGTCTTGTCGAGTCGTGCGTAGGTTTCGTCGCTTAATGGCGGCAAGCCGACCAGTTGTGGACCTGGAATGTTAATCCATACTGCCACGGTACACCTTCTTTCACTACAATCCAATCTGGTTACTTTACCACATTTTATCTAGATGTTAAATATCTTCTTCGGGGTTATCGGTCGACTTTTTACCCCAGCGAAACTTCGGTAGTGGTCCTTTCATGAACGAGATTCCTACTAGACCAAGAACCGCCCCGGCTACGTACATTAAAAATACGAGGATTTGGCCCGAGGTAGGCTCATTCGGTTTCATCGGTAGCGTAAACACACTCGAGATAACGACCGCTAGAAAAATAATGATACACAGCCAGCCCTGCCAGGTAACGGGTGTCCACCCCCAGCCGTATCGCCGACGCTTAAACCAAAGCTTTGTTGACTTATCGTTCATAAGATAATCATATACCTAGATATACAAAATCTCAACTATTCATCAGCGAATGGGCATACAATGCAAGTAATGGAATAAGAAAAAGGAGGGACATATGCTTGGAAACTCAACAGTCTATGCAACAGTAGCAGTAACGGATTTGGAAAGATCTAAGATATTTTACGAACAGACGCTAGGATTACATCGGATTGATCAAAATCCTGGCGGGTGTATGTACGAAAGCGGCGCTGGTAGGATATTTGTCTATCAATCAAATACGGCAGGATCTGGCAAGGCGACTTGTGCCGCTTGGATCGTCGACGATGTTGAGCGTGCTGTTAATGAACTCCAATCGGCAGGGGTGACATTCGAGAATTACGACATTCCCGCTAGCGACGTCGAAGGGTATATCTATACGATGGGCGAACAAAAATCCGCATGGTTTAAAGATCCTGATGGAAATATTTTAAACATCGGTAGTAAAGCATAGAAGTGCGCTAGTGCTATTCGCTTATATCGGGTGTATAATTACAATCACTAATTAAGGAGTGATTATGGAAGTCGATGTGAATTATTTAGCAGTATTCTTGGCTGCGGTATCAAGTATGGCTGTTGGCGCAACGTGGTATTCCATGGGCGTATTTGGTAAGACATGGGTTAAATTAGCTAACGTCAAGATGAATCGGTCGATGACGACTGTAGATAACATTCGCATGTACGGTCTGACGTTTTTAGCATCGCTCGTGATGGCATATGTACTTGCGCATGTGACGTACCTTAGTCATGACTTTTTCGGCGGTAGCTTTCTAGCGAGCGCGTTCAGTACGGCGTTTTGGCTATGGCTTGGTTTTACGGCTGTTCGCTTTTTGACACACGATCTTTTCGAGGGTCGACCAATGAAACTTACGTTGATTACCGCGGGCAACGAGCTTGCGACCGTGCTGCTAATGGCGCTTATTATTGGGTTAATGGGCGTATAGTAACCGGTCAATATATGCATAGTACAGCAACCACTGTCGATCAATACATAGCGGAGGTGCCGGAAGAGCGCCGTGACGCATTTGTGAAATTGTTTTCGACAATACGTCAAAATATTGATCCAAAATTCTCGGAAGCTATCGGGTACGGTATGCCGGGGTGGGATATATCAAAAGAAGTATATCCACCTGGCTACCACGTTGACCCAATGCTGCCAGTACCATTTTTAGGTGTAGCCAATCAAAAAAATTATATCGCACTGTATCACATGGGATTATATGCGGATCCTGCATTACTAGATTGGTTTACTGCCGAGTACGAAAAAACTGGCGAAAAGCTGGATATGGGCAAGAGCTGTATCCGATTTAAAAAAATGAGTAAAATTCCTTATACGTTGATTGGAGAGTTGGTTGCCCGCATGTCTTTAAATGATTATCTGGCAATCTACACGGCTAATTTACCTGCTAAAAAGTAGCTGCATCCAGTTGTGGTCATCATGCTTCTTATGGTTTATACTGTAGGACAGGAATGAGACAAAAACAAACAGGATTTACTATCGTCGAACTACTTATCGTTATTGTGGTGATCGGCATACTGGCGGCGATCTCTATCGTTGCCTTCAATGGGGTACAGGGTCGTGCGAATGACTCGGCAATTCGTAATGATTTAGTGAATATGGCTAAAAAATTTGAAATATACAAAGCAGATTATGGCGTCTACCCAGCAGGTGCCGCCCAGTTAACGACGCTCGATTTGAAAGCCTCAAAAAATGCCTATGGCAATCATATGGCAACAGGGGGATTTGACTACAATCTTGTTTACTGCCGGATGCCAGCAGCGGCACCCACCGACTATGCGCTGGTAGCATTTAGTAAGTCCGGTAATCGTTTCAAATATACTAATACCACAGGGTATAGTCCGTATACTGGCGGGATGGGCGGATCGGCGGGTATATGTACCGACGCTGGCATACCTATGGCGGGCGCCGCGGCCGAGCGCGACTGGTTGTACGAGCTGAGCAACTGGCGAACGTTCATAGGCGGCTAGCGTATACTAAAAATATGTGGGATCTGATTATTCACAAGTGGCTGCGCGTTCCATATACACTTCATGTCACTGTCGACCGCAAAGTAAAAAAACCGAAGGCTACTGTAGTATTTATCCATGGTATCGGTCACTCGGGTGATGTGTGGAATGAGGTAATTGAAAAGTTGCCAAGTGATCTGCGCATTATTAGCATTGATCTTCTGGGGTTTGGTAAATCACCAAAGCCACACTGGCCGATATACAGTGTGCGGCTGCAGGTGCGTGCGTTCATTGCTACTATGCTTCGACTTCGCATGCACGGGCCGTTCATTATCGTTGGCCATTCTTTGGGAGCGCTGGTTGCTGTTGAGATTGCTCGCCGCTACCCCATACTTGCGCGTTCGCTCATACTTTGCAGCCCGCCATTTTATAGACAGGATATTATTGCTCGAAAACTCATACCGCATACAGACACGGTGCTAAAGGATCTTTACACTGCACTGCATAAATATCCTGATCAATTTTTAAAAATATCTGCACTGGCAGTAAAATACGGGTTAGTCAACAAAAGCTTCAATGTTACAGAAGACGACGTTCATTCGTACATGGGTGCACTGGAGGCATCAATTATCAACCAAACTTCGCTTCAGGATGCTATTAAATTACGACGGCCGATGCAGGTTATTCACGGAGCACTCGACCCGGTAGTTATAGGCAAAAATCTTAAAATTCTTGCTAAAAAGAATTCGAACGTAGAGCTATCTATTATTATTGCCGGTCATGAGGTCAGTGGCTTGTATGTATCGGCGGTTCTAAAAGCTATAGATAAAGCAGTGAATGCAGAAGCTAAATCAACAAAGATAACGACTGACGTATAATATGGGTATGACAGAATCTAACGTATCAGTAGGGGTTGTTGGCGCGCAGGGTGACTTAGGTTCGCAGCTTGTCCTGCTATTGAAGAAGCATGGCGTATCAACAATCGAATATGCTAGACGGCTGCATAACGGTGAAACGATTCAAAGCACGATTGATAAATGCCGCATTGTTCATATTTGTGCACCTCTCAGTGCGCTGGATGAAATAACATCCATCCCAAAAGATACGATTATTGTTTTGCACGACAGCGTCATGTCCTCTAGTCGTACAGCGAACGAGCAAAAACTTGATGGGCAGGCGGCTATCGTTCATATGCTAA